>JAFZGF010000005.1 GCA_017555565.1 Oscillospiraceae bacterium | reverse complement strand
CTTTTTCCAGTTTGCCTACAACAGACCGTTTATGAGCTTCGTCTTTTTCCTGCTGTGTAAAAGCCTGACCGCAGTTTTTGCAGTAGTTGGCTTTGCGCAGGTTTTCAGTGTTACAGTTGGTACATTTCATAATATATTACCTTTTTGGATTATTTACTACAATTATACAACTTATCGTAATATACCACAATTAAAAAAGGCTCCAATTTTGGAGCCTTTTTGTTGTGTGAATTAATTATGCATTGAATTCAGGTCTTGCGCAGTTTGATGTAATTTCATTTTCTGCAGCTTTTGCCTGAAGGTCAGCCTGCCACATGTTGTACCACATCCATGAACCAAAGATGTTGTAGCAGTTAAAGCCCAGGTTGGACAGGATTCTTTCGCCAACATAAGCTCTCAGACCAGACTGGCAGTGGATGTATACAGGTTTGGATTTGTCCAGTTCTGTATATCTTTCACGCAGCAGGTGGAGAGGAATGTTGATAAAGCCTGGTACCATGCCCTTTGCACATTCTGCTTCTGTACGAACGTCCAGTTTGATAACTTCGTCGCCCATAGCCATAACTTCTTCAAATGTGGCAACCTTGCTTTCGCCCAGAACTACGTTTTCACCTACATAACCAGCCATGTTGATTGGGTCTTTTGCAGATGAGAATGGTGGTGCATAAGCCAGTTCCAGCTGATGCAGATCAAATACTGTCATACCAGCACGGATAGCAACTGCCAGAATGTCAATACGTTTGTCAACACCCTTGTAACCAACGATCTGACCGCCCAGAACTTTACCTTCGCCTTTTGTGTACAGCAGTTTAACTGTCATCATTGTTGGGCCTGGGTAGTAGCCTGCGTGGCTGTTTGTAGCAGAGAATGATTTGTGGTAGTCGATACCAAGGCGGATACAGTCTTTTTCTGTCAGACCTGTGGAAGCAACTGTCATATCAAATACTTTAGCGATGGATGTGCCCTGTGTGCCGTTGTATTTAACTTTTCTGCCTTTGATGTTGTCAGCAACGATACGAGCCTGTTTGTTAGCTGGAGAAGCCAGTGGGATGATTGTCTGTTCACCGGAAACAAAATGTTTAACTGCGATAGCATCACCAACTGCCCAGATGCCGTCAACATTTGTGTGCATATATTCGTCAACGATGATTTCGCCGCGTTTGCCCAGTTCGATGCCGCTGCCTGCCAGGAATGCTGTTGCAGGTTTAACACCGATAGAAAGAACTACCATTTCTGCTGGGATAAAGCCGCCGTCTGCCAGAACAACGCCGTCTTTTGTGATTTCGCTTGCCAGTTTACCTGTAGCAAGTTTAACACCGTGTGTACGAACGTGGCCATGGAGACCGTGGGACATATCTTTGTCGATGTTTGGCATGATGTGTTCGCCAGCTTCGATGATTGTTACGTCAACGCCAGCTTCTTTCAGGTTTTCTGCAACTTCAACACCGATAAAGCCACCACCGATAACTGCAGCAGTTTTTGGCTGTTTTTCATCAAGGAAGTCTTTGATAGCATATGTATCTGGAACATTACGCAGTGTGAATACTGGCATTTCTGGGCTGATTTCCATTTTTGGAATGATTGGTACAGCACCTGGTGAGAGAACCAGTTCATCGTAGGACAGGTCATATTCTGTGCCGTCCTGGTGGTTTTTAACTCTTACAGTTTTGTTTGCGCTGTCGATAGCGATAGCTTCGCTGAAAATGCGAACATCTACATTGAAACGGCCTGTAAAGCTGGCTGGTGTCTGAACAAGAAGTTTTTCTTTTTCAGAAATAACACCTGAGAGATAGTATGGCAGACCACAGTTTGCAAAGGAGATGAATTCGCCTTTTTCCAGCATAATGATTTCTGCCTGTTCATCAAGACGTCTGAGACGGGCTGCAGCACCTGCACCACCGGCTACACCGCCGATAATAACATATTTCATAATTGTTCCTCCAATAATGTTTTGCAATAAACATACTTTGTTAAGTATATTATCGATTAAAAATGACTTTTTGTCAATTGATTTGTATCTGAATCACACTAAAATGGTGTAGAAATTTTTGTAATTTTTTTGTATGTATACCAAGAGCATACATATGTGATTTTGTGGCTGTCATTCACATAAAACCAGGCAGGAAAATATAATAAATCAACTACGGTAATTTGTGAAAAAGCAAGGTGATGGAATGAGCGTTTTTTTATCAGTAGAAAATATAAATCTTACATATCAGACACCTGAAGGAGAAACCCAGGCGGTGAAAGATGTGTCATTTACAGTAAGGGAAGGAGAATTTATCAGTATTGTAGGCCCCAGCGGTTGCGGCAAAAGTTCTCTGTTGTCCTGCATAGCAGGAGTGACACTTCCCACCAAAGGCAGAATTATGCTGGAGGGCAGGCGGATAAACGGTATAAGCAATGATGCGGGCTATATGCTGCAGAGCGACAACCTTATGCCCTGGAGAAATATTTACAAAAATGCGGTTCTGGGTCTGGAAATACAGAAAAAACTGACAGATGAAAATATCAGCTATGTCCGGGAACTTTTAAAAAAATACGGCCTGTGGGAATTCAGAAACAGCTATCCGGCCTCACTTTCCGGTGGTATGCGCCAGCGAGTGGCACTTATCCGTACCCTTGCGGTCAGGCCCAGGCTTCTGCTACTGGATGAAGCTTTTTCAGCCCTTGACTATCAGACCAGGGTTAATGTCGGCAGGGATGTGTACAATATCCTGCGCAGTGAAAAACAGACGATGATTATGGTTACACACGACATCCCCGAAGCTGTGTCAATGAGTGACAGGGTTATAGTGTTGTCACAGCGCCCCGCTGTAATTGCAAAAACCGTGGAAATTCCCTTTGGTGCACAACGCGATACTGTAGCTGTACGAAATACACAGCAGTATCGGGATTGTTACGATATTGTCTGGAAGGAGATGTCAATGTGAACAATACCATTTATACAAGACAGCAATATCTGGAAATAATCAGAAAAGAAAAAAACACCGTCAGATTGGTGCAGGTTATGCTGGTTGTGGTGTTTCTGGCTGCCTGGGAAATTGCAGCATATACAGGGGTTATAGATGCATTTATAGTTTCCAGCCCTTCACGTATGGTCAGCACATTTTTTCTAATGGCACAAAGTGACCTGGCTGTACATATACTTTATACAGTGGGAGAAACAATAGTCGGTTTTACGATAGGTGTAGTGCTGGGGTTTTTTATGGCTGTGGGCCTGTGGTATTCAGATTTTGTCAGCAGGGTGGCAGCACCGTTCCTTGTGGTGACAAACAGCCTGCCCAAAATTGCCCTGGGGCCAGTGATAATAGTCTGGGTCGGTGCCGGTATAAGCGCAATAATCACTATGGCTGTGGCTATCAGTCTTATAGTGACTGTAATGGAACTCTCCCACGGCTTTTACGCAACTGACAAAAATATGATGGTAACTGTGCAAAGTTTTGGTGCAGACAAATGGCAGATATTCCAAAAAGTTGTTATGCCATATAATATACCAGTGCTGTTCCAAAGTCTTAAAGTAAACATAGGTCTCAGCCTTGTAGGTGTCATAGCAGGGGAGTTTCTTGTGTCGAAAGCAGGCCTGGGTTATCTTATAGTATACGCCGGCCAGGTATTCAAAATGGACCTTGTTATGATGAGCGTTGTGCTGCTGGGGTTTATAGCCTTTCTGATGTACAGTGCAGTCAGCGGACTGGAAAAACTGGCAGTTAAAATAATTAATCATATTTAGGGAGGATTTTAATTGATGAAAAAGGCAATTTCACTTTTGCTGTCAGCTGTTATGCTGGCGGCAGCATTTGCAGGATGCAGCACACAGCAGACTGAAAACAAGGAGCTGGTAAAACTTACAGTCAGTGAAGTAACCCATTCTATTTTCTATGCCCCTATGTATGCGGCAATAAATAATGGATACTTCGAAGAAAACGGTATTGAAGTGGAACTTGTCAATGCAGGCGGGGCAGATAAAGTTATGACAGCGCTGCTTACTGATGCAGCTGATATCGGATTTGCAGGGCCGGAAGCCGTTATATATGTGGCTGCTCAGGGTAAAGAAGATTATCCCAAAGTGTTTGCCCAACTTACAGCCTGCGACGGCTCTTTCCTTATAGGCAGACAGCCAGCGGAAAATTTTGACTGGCAAAGCCTGCGCGGTGCAACTATTCTTCCAGGCAGAAAAGGCGGAATACCGTATATGACACTGGAATACTGTCTCAATAAAAATGGAATGGAAGTTGGAAAGGATGTCTTCTTTGACGATTCCATTTCTTTCAACGCAATGACCGGTGCTTTTGTGGCCGGAACAGGGGACTATGTAACAGTGTTTGAACCTGGTGCTACAGACCTGGAACTGCAGGGCAAAGGATATATCCTGGCTTCAGTAGGTGAAGAGGGTGGCAGGGTGCCGTACACAACATATTTTGCCAACGGGGATTTTCTGGCAGAAAACAGTGGTCTGATACAGCGGTTTACAAATGCAATTTACAAAGGCCAGCAGTTTGTGATTAACAGTACAGCAGATGATGTAGCGGCGGCAATAGCAGACTCTTTCCCGGAAACAGACGTATCTGTGATATCAGCGGTTGTTCAGCGTTACAAGGATATCGGTGCATTTTCAGATAGCGGCATTATGATGAAAGAAGACTTTGACCGCCTTTGTGCCATTCTGGAAAACGCAGGTGAACTGTCTGCAAAAGTGAATTTTGAAGATATAGTTGACAACAGCTATGCCCTTAACTCAATAAAATAAAAAAACACCGCAGTATAATTACTGCGGTGAGATTTTATATTAAGCCAATGGCATTTATAAGTTCCAACAGACTTGGGGCAACCCATAAACCGATAAATCCTATAACAAATATTCCATATAGAAAAACTTTGTCTGGCAATTTGTCATATTTGTCTTTGTCAGTAAGTCTGTCAGATAATGTAGAAGTACCCAAAGGAAGTTTGAAGATAATATTTCCGAATATTGCGCCGCTAAACATAAGCGGTGCCCATATATGTGCATAAGGCAAAAGAACGATAAAATCAGCAAGTGGTTTCCATGCAGGACTGGAAGTGGCGCTGATGCCGAACAGATGATGCAACAGGCCTCCATCAAACAACATGGCACCTGCATGTGTAGAGTAATTGTGCAGTGCAAACAGGAAAAATCCCGCAGCCATTACAATATCCATATAAAACCAAGGAGTTTTGTTTTCCAACAGGTGTGTTGTGATTACCACAAATGGAATCATAAGTATCAACCACTGTGGATGCCAGTAAATATAGTTGAACAGCAGACTGAATACCACCATCGGGATGTACACAGCCAGATACTGTCTTGTTTTTTCTTTTGCAGGGGTGTAAAGGAAGGCTGCGAAAACGATCAGTGCATAGATAAGCACATACAATGGAACCTGGCGCATACCTGTGTCAACAGTAATAGAAAACATTCTCTCCATCATTGCTTTTGTGAAGGCGGCGGCATTTCCGGTCCTGCCCCAAAACAGCAGGGTGGTAGGGATATACAGCCACAGACTCAACAGACCATATTTCGCAATGTTAAGTATCTTCTTTTCACTTAACAGTATCAAAGGTATAAGTATAAGCAATGGGAAAAATTTGAAAACGATACCTACACCAATCATCAGGCTGAAACGCAGCATATCTTTTTTTACATAATAGCACAATGCCCATAATGTAAAGAAAAGACAGAGTGTATCGTACTGTCCCATAGCCATAGGAGAATAAAAAGCTATAGGGTTAAACATAAAGAACATTGCGGCCATTTTAGCACTGCTTTCTTTCAGCCCAAGTTCTGTGCAAAGCTTTTTCACCATATAGCCGCAGCCGATATAAAATCCGACGCTTACTATCTTGGCCCAATAAATGATAAATGTTTCGTTGAGAGGCAGATTGAAAATATGGTTGAAAATATAAACCGGCAGTTCCCACAAACCAAACAGTATGTAAATCATAATGTTGTAGTTGGCTACATTTATATAGTAGTAGGTGTTGTTATGGGCTGCACAGAATTCATAAAAATCCATAAATTTGCCGCTGAACACACTTTCCAGAAAAACATAGCTGTGATTGGCTGTTTCCCACAGATCTGGGTGTGACATAAAGAAAAAAGCCAGGATAAAAGCTGTAGTAAAAAACAGTTTATCGTATAATTTAAAATCATCAGACCATAATGTGTTTTTTGACAGAGGTTTCATAAAATCTCCTTTTTAACGGGAATATATTTATAATATATCTTTTTCTGCGGACTTTGTCAAAATCAAATAAAAATATCCCCTGTTTCCAGGGGATATTTTGTTTTGTAATTTATTTCAGCAGTTCTTCTACTGCAGCCATAGCTTTGTCCATATAGTCGCCTTCGAACAGTTCGATAACGCCCTGGTCACAGTTTTTGGCCAGCTGTGGGTCAATAGGCAGTTTAGCCAGAACAGGCAGGCCGTATTTGGCTGCTGTTTCATCAACTTTGCCTTCGCCGAAAATATAGATTTTTTTGCCGCAGTCAGGACATGCAACATAGCTCATATTTTCTACAAGACCCAGAACAGGAATGTTCATCATATTAGCCATTTTTACAGCTTTTTCTACGATCATACCTACCAGTTCCTGTGGAGAAGCTACGATGATGATGCCGTCAACTGGCAGAGACTGGAACACTGTCAGCGGAACATCACCTGTTCCTGGAGGCATATCAATAAACATAAAGTCTACATCGTCCCAGATAACATCTGTCCAGAACTGTTTTACAGCGTTGGCAATCATGCTGCCGCGCCATACAACAGGGTCTGTTTCTTCAGCCAGCATAAAGTTTACGCTCATCAGCTTGATGCCTGTTTTGCTGAACATTGGCAGGATACCCATACCATTGCCCTGTGCACGGCCGTGCACACCAAATGTCTGGCCGATAGATGGACCGGTGATATCAGCGTCAAGAACAGCTGTTTCATAGCCCAGTCTTCTGGAAGCTACAGCCATCATACTTGTTACCAGGCTTTTGCCTACGCCGCCTTTACCGCTTACTACACCAATTACTTTTTTGATTTTACTCAGCTCATGTGGAGCTTCTTTAGCGATGCCGCCTTCTCTGCTGGAACAGTTAGCAGAGCAATTTGAGCAATCGTGATTACAATCTGCCATTTCTATCATACTCCTTGTTATACAAAAATAAGTATTAAATTACTTATTCAAGTATACCACTTTTATTTTTTATGTCAACGGCAGGTCAGTATCCCTTGTATTTGGCGTGTGTCAGTTTCATAAAGTTCATATATCCCTTTGCCAGTTCCATTTCATCTTCTGGGCTGTCAGGAAATCTGTCTATATTTGTGCGCATATCCTTTATGGCTTTCTCATATCCTTTTGCCAGCATAGCTGCCATATTTTCTGCGCTGTCGTTCATCATTACCTTCATATCCATTGCCCATTGACTGCCCATTTCTGCCATAGGGGATATGGGCTTTATAAACTGTTTGCCTTTTATTCTTATCAGAGCGTTTTCAAACTTTTCATAGGCGTGCAGGTCTTCCAGCATCGACCGGCGCAGCTGTTCATCATCGCATATTTTTATCATATGACGGGTGGCTTCCATACCCATCTGCAGGTTTCCGTTAAAATAATAAAGTAATCCTTTTTCCATAAAAATACCTCCGCTGTTATTATATGATGTGTTGGCATTCATATACAGAAATGATGTGGTAAATTTTGTGCAATAAAAAAGACGGAGCATACACTCCGTCTTTATTGTTACGAGTAAACCGTAAGCCGTGTTCTGTATTAAACGATGATCTATCTAGACTTTACGTTGCCGCAAAGTTCAAGCCTCCTCCTGAGAGCTGCAGGACCACATATGCTCTGCTGTCGGGAGTTGCTGCGGATAAGGTTTACATAGCCGATGTGTCTCCACACCGCTGGTGAGCTCTTACCTCACCTTTCCACCCTTGCTGGCGACTGCAGGCAGTCGCTTAGCGGTATCTCTCTGTTGCACTATCTCTAAGGTCGCCCTCGGCTGACGTTATCAGCTATCCATGTCCTGAGCAGCACGGACTTTCCTCACGGATATGTTTGCGCATATCCCCGCCATCGTATGTTTTACTCGTAATAATCAAATTTTAAAAACCATCGGTAAGTGGGTTGCCATCAGCATCTGTTGAAATACGGCCGATAAAAATATACAGCGCTTCAAACAATGCCCAGGCGTGGCTTATCCACCCCAGGAAAAACACATACATCAACAGATGAATCACACCTTTTTTGGTGTATCCCAGATAAAAATCGTGGATGCCCACGCTTCCCAACACTATTGCCAGAATTCCTGCAATAAGTTTGCTTTTAGGTCTGGACATAAGTGTTTGATATCCTTCGTTCAGATCATCCAGTATATTTTTCTTTTGCTGTGTATACTGGCTAACTCTGTGACCGCAGTTTGTGCAGAAAACAGCGCCATCTTCAAGGCGAGCGCCACAATTTGTACAATACATAGTTTTTCACTCCTTGGTTTGCAATTAAATAGTCTACCATACATTTGTTAAAAGTTCAATAATTAATTTTATACTTTAATATATAACAGTATTTTTTGATAAAAGGGTGAAAGCAAGGGGGAAAATATTGATTAAAACAGTGAAAAATAGTATAATTGTGAACAGTATTTATGCAATGATACGAGGATATTATGAAAAACAACACAAAACAGTTGATTATGGATACAGCCTGGAAACATTTTTCAAAATATGGCTATACAGATACAAACCTGGAAAGAATATGTAAAGAAGCCGGTATAACACGAGGCCCGTTGTATTATTATTTTGCAGACAAAGAAGACCTGTATCGCCAGGTGGTAGTACAGGAAATAGAAAAAATGGACAAAGAGTACGCACGAATTTTTGCCTGTGAAGAACCACTTATGGAAACCATACAGAAACAGATTAATCTGTCTACAATATACAATCCGTTGTTGCAACGTGCAAATGCAGACAATGGTGAAATACCAAAGGTAGAAGAAGTAGCCAAATTAAGCGAAAAAGTATTGAAACAGACATATGAAAAATTCCAGCAATCTGCCCGGAAAGGTGAACTGAAAGAAGGCGTCGATATTCTGAAAATGATATATTTCCTGTACACTTATTACCTGGGAATAGTTACTTTTGATGAAAAAATCAATGCTGGTAACCAGCAGGAATTTTATGATAAAAAATTGGCGATACAGATATTTTTGGACAGTTTTAGACAGCAATTTATAAAATAATTACTTAAAGAACCACGCTCATCGTGGTTCTTTTTTTATGCAGATATTGTGTAAATTATACATATATGTACAATTTGTAATTGACTAATTTTGTACATTGATGTATAATTTATGTGAAATAATTATACATTGATGTATAATTGCGTATATGACCACTGGTCATATGTCTGTCGTTAAAATTAAATATCTAAAGGAGAAAAATTATGGCTAATAATCAGTCACAGGGCCTTGGCTTTATGGATCTTATGTCCATCGCTGTTGGTCAGATTATCGGTGCAGGCGTTATGGTTATGTCTATCTCAGCTCTGGGTATGACAGGTCGTGCTGTTAACGTTGCATTTATGATTGCTGCGGTATTTACAGTTTTCTCAACAATCCCAACAATCTTTGTTGCCTCCGTTGCTAAATTCCCAGGCGGTGCTTACTCACAGACAGCTGTTTTCGTAACCCCAATCTATGCTGGTTTCACACAGTACATCGGTCTGCTGGGCTCCGTATCTCTGGGGATGTTCGCTATCGGTCTGGTTTCTTATCTTGGTATGCTGATTCCAGCTATCAACAACAACCAGATGATGTGGTCAGTTATCTTCCTGACAGTATTCTTCATCCTCAACTACTTTGGTACACAGTGGATGGCAAGAGTACAGGGCTTCATGTTCTACTTCCTGGTAGCTGCTCTCATTATGTTTACAGTAATGGGTCTGCCAAAAGTAGAGTGGGGCGGTTACTTCGGTAACGAACTGTTTGGCGAAGCATTTATGCCACGTGGTATTTCCGGTCTGCTGGAAGCTTCTGCTTTCCTTACATACGCAACTGGTGGTGCTACAGTTATCATGGCTTTCTCTGGCGAAGCTAAAAACCCAACTAAAGATATTCCTCTGGTTTGTGTTATCTCCACAGTTACAGTTGCTTTCCTCTACGGTCTGATGGCAACAGTTATCGGTGGTATCCTGCCAGCTGGTGAAGTTCTTGCTATCGGCAACCTTGCACCTATCGCTGACCTTATCATGCCAAAACCACTTTACTACTTCTTCATTATCGGTGGTGCTGGTTTTGCTCTTGGTACAACTCTTAACTCCTCTATCGCTACAGCTAACCCTCCAATGCTGCGTGCAGCACAGGACGGCTGGTTCCCTGGCATTATCGCAAAAACAAACAAATACGGTGTTCCTGTAACTTGGCTGTTCCTCCGTTACGCTATCAACGCAGCAGTTCTGCTGTCTGGTTTCGACGTAGACACACTTGGTAAATGGACACTGGTTATCGGTAACGTAACAGGTCTTATCGGTGTTCTGGCAACAGGCCGTATCGGCAAACTCTTCCCAGAACAGTGGAAAAAATCACCTTACCACGTATCCAACGGTGTTATGTGGCTGCTTCTTGGTGGCGCTACAGTTACACTGCTTATCCAGGCTTGGATGAACCTCCAGGGTCTGACAATGGGCGTTATCATGCTGAACGTTATTTCCTTCGTAGTATTCTACGGTCTTGCTACATACATGTACAAAACAGGTAAAGTTCACATGAACCCATCTTACGAATTGGTTGAATAATACCGGTTTCAAACTCTGAAATTACATCAGTTTGATCATCAGATCAAATATATGATTTAAAGAGAAATTAAAAAAATTAACGATAGACTGTTCTTAAAGAAATGCACCCTTTGTGGGTGCATTTTCTTTTGGTGTTAAATTGCAATATAAGCATAATATATGGTATAATATATTTTATATGCTATAAGGAGGTATTTATGAATTATAAGTTTCAGGTAAAAGAATCAGAAAATAAAATGCGCCTGAATATATTTCTGCGTCACAGTGGCGTCAGCGCGGCACTTATAAAAAAACTTAAATTTCTCCCGGATGGTATTCTTGTAAACGGCGAAAAGAAAAACACAGACTATATACTGTCTGCAGGTGAAACAGTGGAAATAAACACAACTGATGAAGATATGGATTCTACTGTAATAGTGCAGTCAGGTCCGTTGGATATTGTATATCAGGACGACTGCTGTATGGTGGTGAATAAACCATATGACGTGCCATGCCATCCATCTTTCAATCACCCTACAGACACCATAGCGAACTATTTTATGGGCTACTGGCAGAAAAAAGGCCAGACAAAAATCTGCCGTGTAATAAACCGTCTGGACAAAAATACCTCTGGCCTTGTACTTATTGCACTTGATCCCCACAGTGCCGAAAAATTGAAAGGCAAGGTAGACAAAACATATACAGCCATTGCCCAGGGCAGATTCGAAAAAGACTATGGTATCATCGACCGGCCTATAGCAAGACAGCAGGAATCTATAATTACCCGTTGCGTCAGAGAAGACGGTCAGCGAGCTGTTACAGAATATTTTGTACGCAAATGCGATGATAATTTCACTCTGGCTGATATAAAACTGCACACTGGCAGAACCCATCAGATAAGGGTGCATTTCTCCTATATAGGTCATCCGCTTGCCGGTGACGACCTTTACGGTGGCAGTATCCAACACATAAATCGTCACGCCCTGCATTGCAGCAGGCTGACTTTTCCTTCACCTGAGACCGGAAAAACAGTAGATATCCAGGCACCACTGCCTGCAGATATGGCAGTATTGGAAGAAAAAATTGGCAGATAAAGGCAACTTAATGCTGAAAAAGCAGTTTTAAACCATAAATTGTGATAAATTAACTACAAAAATGTAAAAATTCACGGTTTTTGTTGAATTTATTTGTGAAAAATAATATAATATTAAATTGGATAAAAATGTTTATCCTCAGATTATGATGAAGGAGAGGAATAAATGCAGTTTAAAAGCAAAGATAAAGCTGAAAAACACAATAATTCCAGAAAAACAGGCTCTGTGCTTTCTGCTATGTTCAAAAAGTACAATCCTGATAGGGTTACTATAGATGGTATAAAAAACTTTTTTGGCCTTGTTTTTTACAAAACAGGCTATGAGATAGAAGTTACAGCACTTAAAATGTGGGACAAAGTTGCACATTTTATTGGTGTCGTTTCAGATATGACAATGTCTGCATTCAAAGCGATCGCAGATTTTCTTGATAAACTTACAGACACAATTCTTGACGACCTGGGCGAACCACTTGAAAGAGTGGGCCGTGCCTTTGCGGGTATCAGCGCAATCGTAAAAGAAACAAAAGAAGACAAAAGCCGTAAAACCGGTAAAGAAGTAAGACGATATGTGAAGGAAGGATTTTCAAAACACAAAGAACTTGCACACACACTTTACAAATATGCTGCACCTGTTGCAGCAGCGGCAGTGTTTTTTCTGGTGGTTTCCATCACACTGTCAAAAGAATATGCAATCCAGGTTATGCTGGATGATGAACCTATCGGCGTTATCGAAAACTATACAGTTCTCACCAACGCAGACAAAATTATTACCAATAAACTGGTAAGTACAAATGAACAGACCTGGAACCTGGACTCTTCCATTAAAATGGTTCCTCTGGGCAGAAAAGAACCAGTAAATGAACGTCAGCTGGCAAACAATATCCTGGCAGCTTCTGACGAAGATATTATCGAAGCAACAGGTCTTTATGTAGACGGTCAGTTTATCGGCGCAGTAAAAGACCCTGCACAGCTTAACAAAGCACTGGCTTCACTGAAAGCACCTTATGAAAACGGAAACGAAAACAGAACAGTTTCCTTTGTACAGAATGTAAGTGTTCTTGACGGTATCTTCTTCGCAGACACAGTAGTGCCTGACAAAGAACTGGCAGACCTTGTAGTCAGCGAAGTAAGCGGTGCAAAATTCTACACAGTTGTTCCAGGTGACAGTCCATCTCTTGTTGCCAAGAAAAATGATATTACATATAATGAACTGCTTTCACTCAACGGTGTAAGCGAATTCAAATCCTTCCAGATCGGCGATGTGGTACAGGTAGGCGCATCAGTTCCTTTCCTGCAGGTTAAATATGTGGAAAGAGCCACACGCCAGGTTGAAATCCCGTTCTCAAGAAAAACAGAGAAAAACAACAATATGACACTGGGTACTACCAAAGTATCACAGAAGGGTGTAAAAGGTCTGAAAGAAGAACTGGTGGAATCCATTTATATTGATGGTATTCTGCAGAAAGAAACTGTAGTTCAGTCCACAGTTCTCAAAGAACCTGTTACAGAGATCACTCAGCAGGGTACAGTATGGAATGGTACAGTTATCCAGGGTGGTAACGGCAGACTTATCTGGCCAACTGGTGGCGGCCGTGTATCCCGTGGCTTTGTAGGCCAGTATCCAGCCCATAACGGTGTGGATATTGCAGGTCCTGTAGGTACACATATTTACGCCGCTGACACAGGTGTTGTTACAAAAGCCCTTTACACAAACGTAGGTTATGGTATATACTGTATCGTTGAGCACGGTGGTTATCAGACACTCTATGGTCACTGTTCACGTCTGCTGGTTTCAGTAGGTCAGCAGGTTACACAGGGTCAGCTGATTGCATATATGGGCTCTACAGGTAACTCAACAGGTCCGCACCTTCACTTCGAAGTTAAACGCGGCAACACACGCTATGACCCATACGGCTGGTTCTAAAAAATGCACATCGTCCTGTCCGCCTTTCACAGGCGGTCAGGATTCAGCATATAATGATATATAATTTTATGCTACAAAAACACAAAATAATCCCTTTATTTTTAATGTTTAACACATAGGTTTATGAGTAAAATATAGGGTGAAAAAAGAATTGAAATACATAATTTATATATAAATTGATTCCAAAGGAGATATAATTTGGAAAAGTATATTGTTAAAGGCGGCAAGCCATTAAAAGGCGAAGTATACATCAGCGGTGCAAAAAACTCTGCTGTTGCTCTGCTCCCGGCCACAGTTCTTGCTAAAGATATCTGCATTCTGGAAAATGTTCCAGATATCAGCGATATCCGCAAGGAAATCGAAATTCTCAAAGAAATGGGCGCAAGGGTTAGAAGAATCAGCCCTTCCGTTCTTGAAATAGATACATCCACACTGGATACAACAACTGTTCCTATGGAACTGGGTGTTAAATTCCGCGCATCCTACTACTTCCTGGGCAGCCTGCTGTCCTGCTATGGCAAAGGCAGTGTACCAATGCCAGGCGGCTGTGACCTTGGTGCACGCCCTATTGACCAGCATCTGAAAGCATTTATGGCCCTGGGCGCAGAATATGACCTGGATTATGCTATGGTAAATGTTTCCACAGATGACCTTCAGGGTGCACACGTTTTCTTCGACACAATTTCTGTAGGTGCTACTATCAATGCTATGCTGGCAGCATCTATGGCTAAAGGCACAACAATTCTGGAAAACGTTGCCAAAGAACCTCACGTTGTTGACGTGGCCAACTTCCTCAACACAATGGGTGCTGATATCCGTGGGGCCGGTACAGATGTTATCAAAATCCGCGGCGTTGAAAAAATGCACGGTGCAACATACACAGTTGTTCCAGACCAGATTGAAGCAGGCACTTTTATGGTTGCAGCAGCAGCTACAAGAGGCGATGTGATGATTAAAAATGTTATTCCTGAACACCTGGAATCCATCACAAGCAAACTGCGTTCAACAGGTGCTATCGTTGAAGAATTTGACGAAGCAGTACACGTTATCGGTGTAGACGAATACAACAGCACAAACATCAAAACAATGCCTCATCCAGGTTTCCCTACAGACCTGCAGTCTGTAATGGGTGTTCTGCTTTGCCTTGCAAAAGGTACATCCATCATCACAGAAAGCATCTGGGACAGCCGTTTCAAATACTGTGACGAACTGAACAAAATGGGCGCCAGCATTAAAGTTGAAGGCAGAGTTGCAGTTTTTGAAGGTGTAGACAGTCTTCGCCCAGCACCTGTAAAAGCTACAGACCTGCGCGCAGGTGCAGCACTTATCGTGGCAGCTCTTACAACAGAAGGCGCCAGCGAAATCACAGAAATCCAGCACGTAGAACGCGGTTATGTTGACATTGTCAAAAAAATCCGTGCTCTCGGCGGTGACATTGTAAAAGTAGATATTCCTGAAAACGACTATCTGAAAAAAGCATATTGATAAAAATTAAAGCGGGGTGCTGTTTCAACACTCCGCTTTATTAAAATAAAAGGACTATAAATGGCAAGATATATTTCACTTTATTCCGGTTCTTCCGGCAACTGTTCTGTTGTGGAAGAAAACGGAAAATTTATTCTTATAGATATGGGCAAATCTGCCCGCCTTACAAACAAGGCTCTTACAGAACTGGGCCTGGATATAAAGAATCTGCAGGGTATCCTTGTCAGCCATGAACATACAGACCACACAGCTGGTCTTAAAGTATTTCTCAAAAATCTCCGTGTCCCTGTCTACACAGGCTGGGCCACAGCTGATTATCTTACAGCCCGTGATATGATCCCCGCACATATTGAAGTAAACGATATCGATTTTTCCGGTTTCAATATCGGTGATTTTTATGTAAAAGGCTTTGAAACTCCACACGACTCTGTAGGTTGCATGGGTTTCAGAATTGCAACTGAAAAAGGCAGAAAAATGTCCATTGCAACCGACCTTGGTTTTGTAACAGAAGATATTTTCAACAGTCTGCGCAATGTTGACCTTTCAGTAGTTGAATCAAACTACGATGTGCAGATGCTGAAAGAGGGCCCATACCCTTATTATCTCAAAACCCGTATCGCATCAAATCACGGCCATCTGTCCAACATACAGTCAGCACAGACAACTATCCGCCTTATTGAAAG
The DNA here is from genome assembly GCA_017555565.1 of Oscillospiraceae bacterium. Taxonomy (GTDB): domain Bacteria; phylum Bacillota; class Clostridia; order Oscillospirales; family Ruminococcaceae; genus RGIG3102. The sequence continues at coordinate 18,234 of JAFZGF010000005.1, read as the reverse complement.
CGGTGTAAATAAAATTCAGCTGTGCCATCTGTCCAACAACAACAATACACCGTCACTTGCACTTGAACGGGTGAGAAAAACAGCGCTGGACAGCGGCATTGTTATCGGCAACGATGTTCAGGTAAAGGTAAACCGCCGCCACGAAATCACAACAGACACAGAATTTTAAGGGGGACTTATGCAGAATATCACTATTATTGCTATGGGCAAAGTGCAGAAAGGTTTTCTTTCTGACGGCTGTAACGAATACATAAAACGCCTTAAACCTATGTGTAACTTCAAACTGATAGAGCTTGACGATGAACATCTTCCAGAGAAAAATCTCAACCAGACACTTATAGACAAAGCGCTGGAAAAAGAAAGTGTAAAAATCCTGGCCAACATACCAAAGCAGAGTTTTGTTATAACTCTTTGTATTGAGGGCAAACAGCTTTCCAGCGAACAGCTGGCTGAAACTATAGCTCAAAAAGGTGTGGAAGGATACTCCAACATCTGCCTTATCATCGGTTCCAGCCACGGTCTTCACGAAAAGGTAAAGGCCGCCAGCCAGATGAGACTGTCTTTTTCAAAAATGACATTCCCGCACCAGCTGGCACGTCTTATCGCTCTGGAACAGATTTACCGCGCACTGTCCATCAACGCAGGCAGCAAATATCATAAATAACAGAATATAATATAGTCAGGTATGGAATATCCATACCTGACTTTTGCTTTTTAATGTGACGGTTCTGTTAGTTGAAATCAAAAAAAGTAGGAGTTATAATGAAAATACAGAGGTGATATTATGAAAAAGTTTATAATGTTTTTTATTTCATTACTGTTTATATTTACTGCCTGCGGCGAAAAAACACCCGTAACAGTAAATGCAGATTATCTTGCAGACGAATATATTCCGGACACAAGCGGTATGGAGAGGATGGAAATAATTTCACTGACTGAAGATTATGATCTGTTTATAAGGGATAACAGTCAGTACAGTGCGTTTGTGGTTTTTTCGTCAGATACAAAGGTGAAAGATTTTGAATTTTATACTATAGCTATACCTACAGGGGATAAAATAGAGTACCATTGCGAAAAACCTGTATTACATTATGATGATATATCTGCGGATAAAAGTATTGTTATACAGATGAAAATGCCGGAAACAGTGCCGTGGTACGGTATTTCATATAAAGATGAAAATGGCGATACAGTGAGATATGCCATACATATGAGCGGATATGATGGCAGTGTAATCCTGGAAAAATTTGAATAGTAAAATTGAATTTTTAATGTATTTTGGTCACTCGGCAGAGATATAAATGTCAACCGTACATATAATGTCATACTGCCTATATACTCTTGGAGACATTATGAAAAAGTTAATAATATTCATTTTGGCAACAACTTTGCTTTTTACTGCCTGCAGTCAGCGGGAAACCACAGCACAGCTGGAAAAACCTGCAAAAATTGAAGTCAGCAGTTTTACCAACGAAAAAACTGGGACAAATGAAAAACGCAGTGAGTTTATTTCTTCCATTACAGTGGGTAACATGCTGTCAGAAAATCGTTTGTCAGTATTAAAAGCAGCAGGTTTTGATGTTGGGATAACAAATGTGGAAGAAAATGCAGATTCTACACTTACAATCACACTTTCAGTAACAAACGGCAAAGGCCGTACCTTGTTGCTGCCTGTAACTGCTATGCTGGACTATAATTCATATGGCGATGGTTTTCATGGCGAAAAACTTTACTGGGGAAGCATCAATGTGCAGGATAATGAACTTGTTCTTACAACCCTTAATGCTGTATATCTTGTTGATACTGGCAAAATGAAGCTGAAAGAAACCGTTTTTGATACAGGCAGTTTAAGTGACAGCAAGTTCTACCTTGGTGACACCATCAAAAAAGATGATGATTATATAACCTGTTTTTACGGCCCGGAGGCAGATAACGGATTTCTGGTTTTTAACCCGGATGGCAGTTTGAAACAGCTTGTGGAAACAGATTATAATTTTTTTGGCAGAACCTCCAACCCGTCAGAGTACGAACCTTATGCCCTGGAACTTGATGCCAAAACAGAACTGTTTTTTATAAACAAAGAAGAAACACTTATTGCAGAACGGGATTATTTCGGCGGCAGTTATGCTTGTGATTTACAGACGGGTGATTTTGTCTATTACCGAAAGAAGCTTAATGCGGCTGTTGATGGCGGAAGAGTAGCCTTGATAAGCATGGAACAACCACGTACATTGGAAGACTGTGGACAGGTAGCAATACTTTATGATGAGAATGGACGCATAACAGACAGTTTTTTAACATCGGTAAAGCTACACTATTCATTTGATGAGCCGTACTACCTGGAAAGCGAAAATCTGTCGTTGGAAATTTCAGAAACCGCCAATAAAGTTTACACGATTTACCACCCTTACGCGGCACAGCAGCTGGTATTGGATTTTAACACACAAACTGCACATGCAGAATATATCTATGACCAACGCTGGAATTATGAAGTTTGGGAGACCTCTGCTGATGGAAAAATTTCAATAGTAACGGGTTCCCGATATGGTGTCGGTGATGTATCTTATGAAGCTAATGTATTACTGGAAAATTCCACAGGAAAAATGAAATACATAGGTGAAACTGGCGGTATGTATGGCGGACGCAATGAAACCGGCTTTTTCCAGAATGGCGATGTATATTTTTATGATTACGACGCTTTTAATATCTTTGATACAGATATGGAAAAAGCTGAACCCATATGGCAACTTACCGACTACTTTCCTTTGGGAGATAATGTGGCCAGTGGTGTAAGTTATCGTTATCTTATGGCGGCACGCCGTGACCCGCAGGATAAATCGGTTTCCATAATATATTTTGACTACCCATATGTTGAAGACAGCAGAAGTGCCTATATAGATTACGAAAAAGATGATATGCAGCTGAAGGCAACCTATCACTTTGCACGTATTTCAGCAGATGGAAAAGTAGAGTTTGATTATGACACAGGTGTTAATGTGCTGTTAGGTTTTAACCTTATACAGGTTTCCATATATCCGGAAAACAACGGAAATATGCACTTTTACGGCTGGTCACAGTCTCATCAGTACATCTGGTTCGAGGGCAGTATAAACCCATATACAGGTGTATATACACCGATAAAGGAATTCGATAATACCAACTCGTAAAATGATTAGATAAATTTGAACAGGGCAAACAGCTGTTGATATGTATAACCGTGTATGGGCGGATATTATCCGCTCGTTGTAAAACTACACAGGTTATTGTTTTGTCATTCTGAGCGAGTGAAACGAGTCGAAGAATTCTGTCGTGATTTTCGTAAAAATATTTCAACCTGCTAAAGCTCTTGAAATATTTTTACTCTCCGCAGACTCCGCCATTGTTATTCGGGGAACATTCCCTGAACCCATTTCTATTCACAAAATCCCAATATGACTAATTTATTAAACAAACCCTCTGTAAGATTTGCTCTTACAGAGGGTTTTCATTATGAAAATATAGCCATATAATATCCAAACAGGTCAAACACCATTGACAAGCCAACAATTATCAGCATACCGCCACCGATGTATTTTATTGTCTGGCTGTGATTTTTCAAAAATGCGGTGACACCTTTCAGTTTTTCGTACATAGCGGCAAACAGCATAAACGGCACGCCCAAGCCCAAACCGAAACAGCACAGCAACAACATACCTTGCATTACTGTTTCCTGCACGCTGGCCATTGCCAGGGCACTGCCTAAAAATGCACCCAGGCAGGGAGTCCAGCCAAATGAATAGCTGATGCCAAAAAGAAAGTTGCCCACCGGGCCGCTTTTACCTTTTTTCAGCCCACTGCCGCCAACTGAAATCTGTATGAAATCAAGATATACAAAGCCGAAGAATACCAGCATTACCCCTGCCAGCTTTACAAGAAAAGCTTTGTATCTTGCCATAAAACTGCCCAGGGAAAAGGCTGTGGCACCCATCAGGGTAAATGCTGTGGTGAATCCCAGCACAAAGAAAAAGGTGTTTGTCAGTCTTTTGGTCACAGTCTGTTTTTCATCTGCTGAAAGATACGCCAGAAAAATAGGCAGCATCGGTAATATACAAGGTGATATAAAAGCGAATACCCCTTCGAAAAATGTAAATAAATATTGCATAGTGTTCCTTTATACTTAAAAATGCGGTGGTATGTTGGCGCCACCATTTATTTATAAACAGATGATTACAGCATACTGTCCACAATTTGTTTTACATCATCATAGTTTGTCATGCCGATGGCCGCATTGTACAGGCAGCCTTCACTGTCCACATAAACAGTAACAGGGAAACTGTTAAGCCCAAACATATAACAGCCCTGCAGCATACTGTCATAATAGCTGGTGATGTTGCTATAGCCATTGTCTTTCAAAAACTGTTCAACCTTTTGTGGTGTTTCGTCCTCTCCGTTTGGCACATCAAGGAAAAGAAAATTCACTTTGTCTCCATACTCACCAACAAGTCTGTCAAAATCGTCCATTTCTTCTACGCACCAAGGGCACCAGGTACCCCAGAAATTCATTACAATTGGCTTGCCTTTGAAATCATCAAAGTTTACGGTGTTGCCATCGCCGTCAGTAAATTGAAAATCAGGCACTGCTATTTTTTCTTCATTCTGATAGCCACCTTTGTCAACGGTACTGTTACCGTTATTGCGCAGATATGGCAGTATCAACCCGCTTATTATTGAAAACACCAGCAGTACACCTACTGTGAATATAGCTATTTTTTGTTTTTTACTGTTCATAATATCTCCTTTTGATGGGCATTTCCTATTTATTATTCGTATTTTGATATGCTATAATTTTAAAAGTTAATATTTATTTTACCATATTATATCCAACATTCAAGAAGGAGAGTCACATATGAAACTTTTTGACTGTCATCTCCACACAGACCTGTCCTTTGACAGCCGCGAACCTATGGAAAATTATGTAAAGCAGGCAGTAGCTGCAGGCGATGACTATTTTATATCCACAGAGCATTTTGATCTGGAAAGTCATATTATGGACGGTGGTGATATCGCGGCAGACCTGGACAGACAGCAACAGATTATTGCACAGTTAAATGAAAAATATCCTATAAACGTGCTGTTTGGTGTTGAAATCGGCTGGTATCCCTCAATACATCACAGAGATGTGGCAGTTGCGGCCAGCAAACCCTTTGATATGATTATACTTTCAGTTCACGAAACAGAATATTCAGACGTGGCTACCCCTGTCTTTAAAGAGGGCAAAACCACAGACCAATGTTATGATGAATATCTGGATTGCATTATAGAGGCCATAAACAATTTTGATAATTTTGACACGTTCGCGCATATAGACTATGTGTTGAGATATGTAGGCCACACAGAACTTTCAAAGCACAAGGAAAAGCTGACAAAAGTATTCACGATGCTTATAGAAAGGGGAAAGGCCCTGGAAATCAATACGAAAACTTTCCCGGATCCCCAGGCCATTGAAAGAATGGAGTATATTGTAAAACTCTATTCTTCCCTTGGGGGCACAATGATTACCCTGGGTTCAGACGCACACATGGTTTCAAGACACAAAAACGGATTTGACACAGTAAAAGCCTGCCTTGCAAAAAACGGAATCCATAGCACTACTGTTTTTGTGGGCAGAAAACCACATCAGATTTCATTTTGAATTTTGAAGAGAAAACAGAAAATACAATTGTCAAATAATGTAGATATTGTACAAAAATATACAAGCTACACAGTGGGTTTTTGATATTTTTGTATAGAATTTTACTTGAAAAAATCTGTATTAATGGTAAGATAATATAGAGGAAGTATTTTCTGCTCTGAAAAGGGCAGGGGATACTGTGCTTGCCGTTTTTAAAATGGCAAAAGCGGGTACTCCTCATGTTCCGGCAGATAAAATAAACAACAGGTTAAACCTGAAAAAAGTAAACGAATGAGAGGTAATACTTATGAAAGAGTGTATTGCTATGCTCCTGGCTGGCGGTCAGGGCTCCAGACTCTACGCACTTACACAATCCACTGCAAAACCAGCGGTTTACTTTGGGGGCAAATACAGAATTATTGACTTCCCACTGTCAAACTGTGTAAACAGCGGCATCGACACAGTTGGTGTTCTTACACAGTATCAGCCACTGGAACTGAACGAATATCTGGGCAATGGCCAGCCATGGGACTTGGACCGTCTGTACGGCGGTGTTCATGTTCTGCCACCATACCAGAAAGCTACAGGCAGTGACTGGTACAAAGGCACAGCAAATGCTATTTACCAGAACATCAAGTTCATCGAAAGATATGACCCACAGTATGTTCTTATTCTTTCCGGTGACCACATTTACAAAATGGACTACGAAAAAATGCTGGAACAGCACAAAGAAAAAGGTGCTGACATCACTATCGCGGTTCTGGATGTTCCAAAAGAAGAAGCAAGCCGCTTTGGTATCATGACTTGTGACGAAGAAGGTAGAATAGTAAAATTCACAGAAAAACCAAAAAATCCTGACTCTACACTGGCTTCCATGGGTATTTACATCTTTACATGGGATAAACTGAGAAAATACCTTATCGAAGACGAAGCTAACCCAGAATCTGAAAACGACTTTGGTAAAAACATCATCACATCCATGCTGGCAGACCAGCAGAAACTGTATGCTTACAGATTCGAAGGCTACTGGAAAGACGTTGGTACAATCGATTCCCTGTGGGAATCCAATATGGACCTGCTTGATCCTAATGTTCCATTCGATGTATGGGACAACTCCTGGAAAATCTACTCCAGAACACATAACGTACCACCACAGTATGTTGGCCCACAGGCTGTTGTTGAAAACTCTATGGTTTCCGAAGGCTGTGTAGTTGACGGTTATGTAGACTTCTCTGTACTGTTCCAGTCAGTAGTTATCGAAGAAGGCGCAACAGTTCGTGACTCTATCGTTCTTCCTGGCTCTGTAATCAAAAAAGGCGCAAACATTCAGTATGCAATCATCGGTGAAAACTGTGTTGTTGAAGAAGGTGCTACAGTTGGTCAGCGTCCTGAAAATATGGAAAATATGGACGATTGGGGCATTGCAGTTCTTGGCAACGGCGTAACAGTTGGTGCTAAACTGTCTGTTCCTGCAAAAGGTATGATTTACGAAGATGTTAAGGAGGGTGAATAACCATGACAAAAGGCGATAAAGTATTGGGAATCATCTTCCCTAATATGCACGATAATGCTATCGGCGAACTGACAAAACTCAGAACAATGGCCAGCGTACCATTCGGCGGCCGTTACAGACTGATTGACTTTACTCTCTCCGAAATGGTAGCAGCAGGTATTGACGATATCGGTCTTATCGTAAAAAGAAACTATATGTCACTTATGGACCACCTGGGCTCTGGCCGTGAATACGACCTGGCAAGAAAAATCGGCGGTCTGAAAGTGTTCCCACCATTTGGCGAAACAGGTGTTTCCGTTTACTCCGGTAAACTCCAGGCTCTGTCCAATGTGGTTGGCTATATTGAAAAAGTTGGCTGTGATACAGTTATCCTTGCAGACAGCGGCATCGTTTCAGCAATCGATTACAAAGATGTACTCGAACAGCATGTAAAATCCGGTGCAGACATCACAGCAATCTACGCAAAAGAAGTTATCGACCCAGCATCTAAAACAGACAACGTTGTATTCGAAGTTGGCGAAGATAACAGAATCAACAAAGTTTACATCAACGATGACACACAGGAAGTTGTATGCAACTCTATGTGGGCATACGTTATCGGCAAAGAACTTCTGCTGAAAATGGTTAAAGAAGGCGTAAAACAGGGCCTGACAAACTTTGAAAGAGATGTTCTGCAGCAGGTTGTAGGCGAAATCAAAGTTGTTGGTTATGAATACAAAGGTGTTCTCAAGAGAATTACATCTCTCAAAGCATACTTTGATGCTAACCTGGATATGATAAACAAAGACACAATGAAAGGTCTCTTTGGCTCACATCCTGTTTACACAAAAATCCGCGACGACGCACCAGTAAGATACGCACTGGGCAGCGAAGTTAAAGAAGTTGTATGTGCTGACGGCTGCTACATCGAAGGTTATGTTGAAAACAGCGTTCTGTTCCGTGGCGTTAAAATCGGTAAAGGTGCTATCGTTAGAAACTGCGTTCTTATGCAGGACACAGTTGTTGAAGATGGTGCTGTTCTTGAAAACGTTATCTGCGACAAAAATGTTGTTATCACAAAAGAAAAGAAATTAATCGGCGACGAAAACCTTCCAGTTTTCGTAGAAAAAGCTGCCAGAGTTTAGGAGGCAACTGATTTGAAAATTTTATTCTGCTCCAGTGAAGTAGTACCTTTCGCTGCCAGCGGCGGTCTGGGTGATGTTGCAGGTTCCCTGCCAAAATCCCTTAATGCTGAAGGTCAGGATGTTAGGGTAATACTGCCACTCTATGGTAAGGTTAAAGAAAAATATTCAGAAGATCTGAAATTTATTGATAGTTTCAATGTTTCACTTGGCTGGAGAAACCAGTACTGCGGTCTGTTTACAATGGAACAGAACGGTGTTACATACTATCTGCTGGACAACGAATTCTATTTCAACCGTCCAAATCTCTATGGCTACGGCGATGACGGCGAAAGATTTGCTTTCTATTCAAAAGCAATTCTGGAATCCCTGCTGCACCTTGATTTTGAACCAGACATTATCCATGCCAACGACTGGCAGTCTGCTCTGGTTACACTTTATATCAATGTGTACTACCGCCATATCCAGAAATTCCAGAAAATCAAAACTGTATTCACAATCCACAATATCGCATATCAGGGCCAGTACGGCTACGATATGATTGCCGATACACTTGGTCTGCCACAGGAATGGGCACATCACGCTGAATACAACGGCGATACAAACTTTATGAAAGCAGCTATCGAAAATGCTGACAAAGTTACAACAGTATCACCAACATATGCACAGGAAATTCTTGATCCTTGGTTTGCACACGGTCTGGATCCAATTCTCCGTGAAAAACAGCACAAGCTGTGGGGCATTCTCAACGGTATCGACTACGAATCCTACAACCCAAAAACAGACAAAATCATTGTTAAAAACTTCCATGCAGACGCATTTATCAAAAATAAAGCTGTATGTAAAAAAGAACTGCGCTCACTCTTCAATCTTGAAGAAGACGGCAGCCCAATCATTTCAATGGTTACACGTCTGGTAGGCCATAAAGGTGTGGATATTATTGTTCAGGCAATGCAGGGTCTTATCGACAAAGGCTACCAGGTTGTTGTTCTTGGTACAGGTGAAAGTCAGTACGAAGAATTCTTCCGTGACCTTGCTGCAAGATACCCAGGCAGAGTTGGTGTTGAAATCGCATTTATTCCAGCTCTTTCCAGAAAAATCTATGCAGGTTCTGATATGTTTCTTATGCCAAGTAAATCCGAACCTTGCGGTCTGTCACAGATGATTGCCCTGCGTTACGGTACAATTCCTGTTGTTCGTGAAACAGGCGGTCTGAAAGACTCTGTAAAAGACTCACAGGACGGCGTAGGCAACGGCTTTACATTTGCAAACTACTCTGCAGATGAACTGTACGGCGCATGTATGAGAGCTTACGAAGGCTACCAGGATACAAAAGGCTGGCGCGTTCTTGTTAAACGTGCTATGCAGTCTGACTGCAGCTGGAAAAACAGCGCAAAAGAATACATCCGTATGTACGAAGACACAATGAAACTTTGGTAATACAATAAAAATCAAGAGGCGTCTTATGACGCCTCTTTTTTGTGTATAAAAATTGGAGATAATACAATAGATTTTCCAATCTGTTGTTTATTTTATAAACAGCTTTAAGCCGTCGTAATCAATTTCCAGTGTTGTTTCCGGCTCAATGTCGCCGCCAATGATAGCGCGTGCCAGCAGTGTTTCAAGTCTGGACTGGATAAAGCGTTTCAATGGTCTTGCACCATAGCTTGGGTCATAGGCTGAATCAATGATAAACTGTTTTGCACTGTCACTTACTGTTACAGAAAGCTGTTTGTCCTTCAGACGCTTGTTCAGGTCTGCAATCAGCAGTTCCACAATGCCGATGATGTTTTCTTTTGTCAGCGGTTTGTAGAATACAATTTCGTCAAGACGGTTCAGAAATTCCGGACGGAAGCTGCGTTTCAGCAGATCAGATACTGTCTGTCGTGCATCTTCGCTGATTTCTCCACTGGAGTTGATGCCTTCAAGAATTGCACCGGAACCCAGGTTTGAAGTCAGAATGATAACTGTATTCTTGAAATCAACTGTTCTGCCCTGGCTGTCTGTGATTCTGCCATCATCCAGTACCTGGAGAAGCACATTGAATACATCTGGATGTGCTTTTTCCACTTCATCAAAAAGCACTACAGCATAAGGCTTTCTGCGCACAGCTTCTGTAAGCTGGCCACCTTCGTCATAGCCCACATAACCCGGAGGCGCACCAATCAGACGGGATACAGAGTATTTTTCCATATACTCACTCATATCAATACGTATGATACTCTTTTCATCGTCAAACAAAGCTTCGGCAAGTGCTTTGGCAAGTTCTGTCTTGCCCACGCCTGTAGGGCCAAGGAAAAGGAAAGAGCCGATAGGACGTCTAGGGTCTTTGATACCTGCACGGGAACGGAGAATAGCTTCGCTGACTTTGAGAACAGCTTCATCCTGGCCGATGACACGTCTGTGCAGCAGGTCTTCAAGACCAAGCAGTTTTTCACGTTCGCTTTCCATAATCTTTGACACAGGAATACCTGTCCATCTGGCCACAATCTTGCATATTTCTTCTTCACTTACATTGTCACGCAGGAGAGAAGATGAGTTTGCGGCCCGGGCGGCCTTTGATTCTTCCTCTTCCAGCTGCTTTTTCAAAGCAGGCAGTTTGCCGTACATCAGCTCTGCAGCCTTTGCCAGGTCATAATTGCTCTGTGCACGTTCTATTTCTGCACCTGTCTGTTCAATTTCTTCACGCAGTTTCTGCAGCTGTTCAATGGAGTGCTTTTCAACATCCCATTTTGATTTCATTTCGTCAAACTGTGCTTTCAGTTCAGCAAGTTCAGACTGTATTTCCTTCAGATGTTCTGCAGAAAGTTTATCGTTTTCTTTCTTCAGCGCCGCTTCTTCAATTTCGTGCTGCATTATTTTACGTGCAACCTCATCCATTTCAGATGGCATAGAATTGATTTCTGTCTTGATAAGAGCACAGGCCTCGTCCACCAGGTCAATGGCTTTATCCGGGAGAAAACGGTCAGAGATATATCGGTCAGACAGTGTTGCGGCAGCTATCAGTGCCCCGTCGTGAATCTTTACGCCGTGAAATACCTCGTATCTTTCTTTCAGACCACGCAGAATGGATATTGTATCTTCGACTGTAGGTTCGGCAATCATCACAGGCTGGAAACGGCGTTCAAGGGCAGCATCCTTTTCAATGTACTGGCGGTATTCGTTGAGAGTTGTGGCACCGATACAGTGCAGTTCGCCCCTTGCCAGCATTGGTTTCAGCAGGTTGCCTGCATCCATCGCACCGTCAGTTTTGCCTGCGCCCACAATAGTGTGGAGTTCGTCAATGAAAAGGATTATTTTGCCATCGCTGTTTTTTACTTCTTCCAGAACAGCTTTCAGTCTTTCTTCAAATTCCCCTCTGAATTTTGCACCTGCAATCAGTGTACCCATATCAAGGGAGAATATGATGCGGTCTTTAAGGTTATCCGGCACATCCCCTTTGGCAATACGCAGGGCAAGTCCTTCTGCAATGGCGGTTTTACCTACACCCGGCTCGCCAATCAGACAAGGATTGTTTTTTGTTTTTCTGGACAGGATTCGTATCACATTACGTATTTCATCATCACGGCCGATAACCGGGTCCAGCTTCTGTTCCTTTGCCCTGGCAACCAGGTCCTGACCATACTTTTTCAGGACATCATAGGTTCCTTCAGGATTGTCACTTGTTACAGTTCTGTTGCCGCGTATATTTCTCAAAGCGTTCAGAAATACGGCTTTTGTCAGCCCTGCATTGCGGAAAATACCATTGACCTTTGTATCGCCTTTATCAAACAGCGCCAACATCAGATGTTCAACAGATACGTATTCATCTTTCATATTCCGGGCCTGGGCTTCCGCATCTGTAAAGGCGGCATCCAGTTCTCTTGAAAGATAGAGTTTGTCAGCCTGCATACCGCTTACTTTAGGCAGGGAAGATATAGCCTGCCGTGTCCGCAGTCTGATATCTTCTACAGAGCCATTGGACTGTTTTATAATATTTGGAATAAGACCGTCATCCTTTGATACAAGGGCATACAGTAAATGAAGCTGTTCTACCTGCTGGTTACCATTTTCCAGGGCGGCCGACTGCATATCACGCAGCGCCTCAAGACTTTTCTGTGTGTATTTATTCATATTCATAAGTTTTACCTCCATGCGTTGAAAATTACAGCAGATAATTTTCAACAGAATCTTTCTTATAAATTTGCAGATAAGTTGTTTTCTGAAAAGTAAGTTCCGATTTCAGCCTGTGGCATCTTTCAGATCCCTTCCTTTCATAGTTCATATTGTAAACCCATATTGTTACAGAATTGTTACGAAAGTATGTTAGAATTGTGAAAATTAGCAGTCTGTGATGTAGAGTGCTAATTAATTTGGACGCAGTAATATATTTCTGTTTTCTATTTTACACACAATATATATTATTATAACTCACCGGATAAAAAGCAGTTCCCGGTATATTACCATACCGGGAACTGTCTGTTTATTTATATTATTTGAATTCTCTGATGCCGGCTTCTTCCAGAATTTCTGCCACCCATACTGCGGCCTTTGCCACAACATCGGTACATTTGTCATCATGGCCACCGTCTGCAAGGAAGCGCCGCATATCTTCAGGGGCGTACATTCTGTAACTTTTTCCCATAATTTTATACTGAATATCGCGGCAGATAACTGTGCCGTATTCTTCCATAAATTTGTCAAACAGTTTGCGACCAAGTGCCAGAGTGTCTGCTACTGCCTGCTTGTCAGTCATATTTTCAGGACTGCGGCCTGTCACCGATGCAATTGCCATCAGTCCGCTGTTAAATGCACCACAGCTGTTGCCACTGCGCACACCGCCTGTTTGTCGGCCATATTTTCAGGGATGCGCCCTGTCACTGATGCAATAGCCATCAGCCCGCCGTTGAATGCACCACAGCTGTTGCCGCTGCGCACACCGCCTGCCATCAGGTCAGTGGCAGATTTAATAACAGCATCGTCAATATCAAGGTATGGCTTCAGTGCGCACAGAGTACACTGGGCACAGCCGCCGTACAGCTTTTCAAATTCAAAACCGCTTTTGTAAATTGCTTATTTTACTGATTCTTTCATAACTTTTTCCTCGGTTTTTTATTTGTTTTTATCATAATATATTGAACCTGGAAAGACAATAATTGTGGCTGTTACAGAGAGAAAACACCCGTTTATTTTTTGTCAAGTATTATTTTACAAAACTGTCAGAGTACTATTGACATTTTGACAAAATAGGGATATAATTCTATAATGCAAAATAATGGCTACATATGCCAATTTTGCAGATTTTTAAAGAATTTTTAGACAAAAAACAGAATTTTTACCCAAAAAATCTGCTTATTGTACAAAAATTTATCAGCGTTGGCAATTAAAACTGTTTTTTTACAAGTTTTTTGTAGTAATTCTGTGCAGAAAAGTTGTAAAAAGAGGTACAAAAATGAAAAATTTTTGTATTCTGGTCATCGCTTTCCGGCCGCTGAAGTAATTCTGTTCGGTGTCCCGAGGGCGACAACCGTTGCCTTTATACCTATTAGCGATTAATATTTATGAAGGAGATTAGAAACACATGGCGATTGTAAAACCTACCATGCTTGGCAAAACCGAGCGTATGAACTTTGCCAAAATCAACGAAGTTCTGGAAATGCCAAACCTGCTGGAAGTTCAGAAGAACTCCTACAAATGGTTTATCGAAGAAGGTATCAAAGAAGTTTTCCGCGATACAGGTGCTATCGAAGACCATACAGGCACACTGGCTCTGGAATTTGTTGACTACCATATGGAAGAAAAAACAAAGTATTCCGTTAAAGAATGTAAAGAACGTGACGTAACTTATGCTGCTCCTCTGAAAGTTACTATCCGCCTTCTGAACAAAGAAACTGGCGAAATCAAACAGCAGGAAAAATTCATGGGTGATTTCCCAAAAATGACAGAAAGCGGCACATTTATTATCAACGGTGCTGAACGTGCTATCGTTTCACAGCTCATCCGTTCACCAGGTGCATACTTCAAACTTGACCACGACAAAACAGGTAAAGAACTGTACTCCGGTACAATCATCCCTAACCGTGGTGCTTGGCTTGAATACGAAACAGACATCAACGACATTTTCTATGTTCGTATTGATAAAAACAGAAAACTTCCAGTGACAAGCTTCCTGCGCGCACTTGGTCTGTCCTCTAACGAACAGATCCGCGAAGTTTTCGGCAATGAAGAAATCATTGAAGCTACACTGGCAAAAGACACAACTTCCAACACAGAAGAAGGTCTTCTTGAAACATACAGAAAACTGCGTCCAGGTGAACCACCAACAGTGGAAAACTCCCAGACACATATCAATAACCTGTTCTTTGACCCAAGAAGATATGACCTCTCCCGTTTTGGTCGTTATAAATTCAATAAAAAACTTTCCATTTCCAACAGAATTGCAGGCGAACTGGCAGGTGAAATGGTTATCTCTCCACTGACAGGCGAAATCCTTTGTGAAGAAGGCGCTTTCATCAGCGAAGAAATGGCTATCGAAATCGAAAACAATGGCGTAGCAGTAATGCACGTTAAAAAAGAAGACGGCACAGTAGTTAAAGTTGTTTCCAACGGTATGGTTGACCACAAAGCAGTTGTTGGTTTCGACCTTACAGAAGAAGGCATCAACGAAAAAGTTTCCTTCGCTGTTCTTAAAGATCTTATGGATCAGGCAGCAGGCGATGTTGAAACACTGAAAGCTCTGATGATTGAAAACCGTGAAGTTCTTATTCCTAAAAACATCACAACAGACGACATCTTTGCTTCTGTAAACTATGTGACATGTCTTTCCCACGGCGTTGGCCAGTTTGACGATATCGACCATCTGGGCAACCGTCGTATCCGTTCAGTTGGTGAATTGCTGCAGGCACAGTTCCGCACAGGTATCATCAGAATGGAAAGAACAATCCGTGAAAGAATGGACCAGCAGGACAGAGATACAATCACTCCTGAAAGCCTTATCAACATCAAACCTGTTGTTGCTATCATCAAGGAATTCTTTGGTTCATCTGCACTTTCACAGTTTATGGACCAGACAAACCCACTTGCTGAACTGACACATAAACGTCGTCTGTCAGCCCTGGGTCCTGGCGGTCTTTCCCGTGACCGCGCAGGTTTCGAAGTTCGTGACGTTCACTACTCACACTACGGCAGAATGTGCCCTATCGAAACACCTGAAGGTCCAAACATCGGTCTGATTTCCTACCTTGCTACATTTGCAAGAATCAATGAATACGGCTTTATCGAAGCTCCATACAGAAAAGTTGACAAAGCTACAGGCCGCGTAACAGAAGAAGTTGTTTATATGACAGCTGACGTTGAAGACAGATATGTTGTTGCACAGGCCAACGAACCTCTGGATGAAGAAGGCCGCTTTGTAAGAGAACGTGTTAACGCACGTTGCCGCGACCTCATCCTGGAAGTTGCACGCGAAGACGCTGACTTCATGGACGTATCACCAAAAATGGTTGTATCAGTTGCTACAGCTATGATTCCGTTCCTTGAAAACGACGACGCAAACCGTGCTCTGATGGGTGCTAACATGCAGCGTCAGGCAGTTCCACTTCTCCGTCCTGAAGCACCAATCGTTGCTACAGGTATGGAATATAAAGCAGGTTATGACTCAGGCGTAGTTGTAATCGCTAAAAACGACGGTGTTGTTGAAAAAATCTCTGCAGAAAAAATCGTTATCCGCACAGGCAAAACAACAACAGACGAATACGAACTTATCAAATTTATGCGTTCCAACCAGGGCACATGTATCAACCAGCGCCCAATCGTTTCAGAAGGCGAAATCATCAAAAAAGGCCAGGTTATCGCTGACGGTCCTTCAACAGACAACGGCGAAATCTCCCTTGGTAAAAACGTTCTCGTTGGCTATATGACATGGGAAGGTTACAACTACGAAGACGCCATCCTGATCAATGAACGCGTTGTTTCCGGCGACGTATTTACTTCTATCCATATCGAAGAATACGAAATCGAAGCCCGTGAAACAAAACTCGGACCAGAAGAAATCACAAGAGAAGTTCCAAACGTTGGCGAAGAAGCTCTGAAAAACCTTGACAGCCGCGGTATCATCCGCATCGGTGCTGAAGTTTCCAGCGGTGACATCCTCGTTGGTAAAGTTACACCAAAAGGCGAAACAGAACTTTCACCTGAAGAAAAACTCCTCCGCGCTATCTTCGGCGAAAAAGCAGGCGATGTAAGAGACACATCCCTGAAAGTACCACACGGCGAATACGGCACAATCGTTGACGTTAAAGTATTCACACCAGAAAACTCTGACGAAATCAAACCAGGCGTTATCGAAGTTGTAAGAGTATACATCGCTCAGAAACGTAAGATTTCTGTTGGTGACAAGATGGCTGGCCGTCACGGTAACAAAGGTGTTGTATCCAGAATTCTTCCACAGGAAGATATGCCATTCCTGGCAGACGGTACACCACTTGACCTGGTTCTCAACCCACTGGGTGTTCCATCACGTATGAACATCGGTCAGGTTCTTGAAGTTCACCTGGGCTATGCTGCAAAAGCACTGGGCTGGAAAGTTATGACACCTGTATTCGATGGTGCAAAAGAAACAGATATCTTTGAACTGCTGGCACAGGCTGGCCTGCCTGACACAGGTAAGACACAGCTGTACGACGGCAGAACAGGTGAACCATTTGACAACCTGGTAACTGTTGGTTACAAATACTTCCTTAAACTCCATCACCTTGTTGACGATAAGATGCATGCCCGTTCAATCGGTCCATACTCACTCGTTACACAGCAGCCTCTGGGTGGTAAAGCTCAGTTCGGTGGCCAGAGATTTGGTGAAATGGAAGTTTGGGCTCTTGAAGCTTACGGTGCTGCTTACACACTGCAGGAAATCCTGACAGTAAAATCCGACGATATGGTTGGCCGTGTAAAAACATACGAAGCTATCTTCAAAGGTCAGGAAATTCCAAAACCAGGTATTCCTGAATCCTTCCGCGTTCTCATCAAAGAAATGCAGTCCCTTGCTCTGGATATCCGCGTTCTTGATGAAGACGGCACAGAAGTAGACCTGAAGCAGACTTATGAAGAAGATGACGCAAAAGGCGACTTCGCAAGTGAAATCGCAACAGAACTGGTAGAACAGGATTCTGACCTTGCCGGTTTTATGGTTAGCGATAACCCAGAAGAAGACTTTGCTCTCGACCTTTCATCTGAAAGCTTTGTTGCAGACGAAGGCGATGACGAAATGGATTTCTAATAACTGATTTGTTATGATACATCATTCGTCATTCCTGGAATGACGAATGAGTATAAATCGTTATTGTTTATCCGCTGAATATCGTTTTGAAGATGCCTGTTTTTATATAAAACACGGCACAGACATTTAAGGAAAGGAAGTTTTGCTAAAATATGGCACATAACACTTTTGATTCAATCAAAATCGGCATTGCCTCACCTGATCAGATTAGAAGCTGGTCACACGGCGAAGTTACAAAGCCAGAAACTATAAACTACCGCACACTGAAACCTGAACGCGACGGTCTTTTCTGCGAAAAGATTTTTGGACCTACAAAAGACTGGGAATGTTCCTGCGGTAAACTTAATAAAAACCGCCACAAAGGTCAGGTTTGTGACAAATGTGGCGTTGAAAGCACCAGAGCAAAAGTAAGAAGAGAAAGAATGGGTCACATCGAACTGGCTGCCCCTGTTTCTCACATCTGGTACCTTAAAGCTGTTCCATCAAGAATCGGTCTGATTCTGGATGTTACACCAAAAGCACTTGAAAAAGTAATTTACTTTTCATCATATATTGTTACAGACAAAGGCTTTACAGCCCTTGAAGACAAACAGCTTCTGACAGAAAACGAATACAACGACATGGTAGAACGCTATGGCGAAGACGCTTTCAAAGCATCTATGGGTGCAGAAGCTATCAAAGAACTGCTGGAAAAAAT
>JAFZGF010000085.1 GCA_017555565.1 Oscillospiraceae bacterium | reverse complement strand
TAGGGGAATGTCACGAAGTGACAAGGGGTCTGCCGGCTCCGGCGAGGACGGGAAAACAACGAGCAGACAAGAGGGGCTTCAGCCCGTCGCAGTATGCGACGATTGTTTTTCAGGGCCATTTATGGTTGCGATTCCCCCGCGCCCCACAAACGCCACACAAGTGTGGAATGCTACGTCTGCTACAAATCACGGAATTCTCCCCTCGTTCATTGCATTCACTCGCCAAAGAATTCTGTTGTGATTTTCGTAAAAATATTTCAACCTGCTAAAGCCCTTGAAATATTTTTACTCTCCGCAGACTTCGCCATTGTTATTCGGGGAAAGTATTTCCCCGAACCCCTTTCTTTTCGCCAAATTCAAATTTGTCAAATAGTTTATGAGCGCAGTTTCATACCCTTTTGTGTAATACATAACAAAAAACCGACCTATGATTATAACCATAGGTCGGTTTAACTGTTTTACCAATAATGTGCAAGGGTGGCTTTTGTTATTTAAAACTGCAGTATTTCTCTGCCTGTCTTTTTGGTTATAAATTCACGGAACTGCCGGGCAGTACCGCCGGACAGACTGTTTTTATCATACACCTGGGCGTGATTGGCACTGAATATAAAAACAAAATAATCACTGTTTTCCGCCAGCATAACAATATTGTCATATCGGAATTCAGATGTACCCACTTCGGTTTCAGATGTATAACTGTCTTCGCCGAAAACAGCTTTCGAACTTTTCAGCCCTGGCAGCATACGCTTCATAGCTATGTCACCGTTGATTCTGTCCTCAAAAATCAATGTAAGGCCCAGTATGGCGGCAACAGCCAGAGTGATGGCATCTTTAAATTCAAAGGGGTTGTTTTCGTTTCCAAAGGGCAGTGCCAGAAGCAGGGCAAGCAGTATTACGGCCACGCCGATTATGTGGGAGCGGCGGCTTTTCTTTCTGCGCACAGTTTTGCGCAGAGCCTTTGCCATTGTGGCCACGGCTTCTCGGTTGTATTGTGTTACAAATGAAAAGTTCATATATGGCCTCCTTTAAAAAATATCTTATTTATATTATACAATATGGATATATAAAATAAAAGCGGCAAGATGCAGTTTTCACTTATGGCTTTAACTGCACAACAAAAAAACGGGGTGACGTTGCCACCCCGTTAAATACATATTATTCAGAAATATTACATCTGTTCTGGAATTGTAACATTCATAATTTTCAGGCAGTTTGCGATAGCGTGTTTTGTAGCAACACACAGGGCAAGTCTTGCCTTGGACAGTGCTTCATCTTCACCTTTAACACGGCAGGCGTTGTAGAAACGGTGGAACTGTGTTGCCAGTGTGATGGAGTATTTTGTAATTTTTGATGGGTCGTATGCCTTGCCTGCGGCAATGATTTCGCCAGGCATATAGGACAGTGTTCTGATCAGTTCGATTTCAGCAGGGTCTGCCAGCAGGGACAGGTCAGCATTTTCGATGCCATCAGCAGAAAGATTTTCTTTTTCCAGCTGACGCAGGATACTGCAGATTCTTGCGTGGGCATACTGTACATAGTAAACAGGGTTTTCGCTGTTTTCCTGGATAGCAAGGTCAAGGTCGAAAATCAGATGTGTGTTTGGTTCTCTTGTGTTGAAGAAGAATCTTGCAGCATCAATTGGAATTTCGTCCAGCAGGTCAACCAGCTGGATAGCTTTACCTGTACGTTTACTCATTCTGATTTCTGTTTTCTTTGGCTTGCCGCTTTCGTCCAGGATAACGTTGCCGTTTTCGTCTTTTGCGTCACCGATAAGTTTAACCAGCTGCATCAGCACAACGTCCAGTTTGCTTGCATCCAGGCCCAGTGCTGTCATAGCAGTTTTCATTCTTGCTACGTGGCCGTGGTGGTCAGCGCCCCATACATTGATAGCTTTGTCAAAGGAACGTGTAACCAGCTTGTCATAGTGGTAAGCGATATCTGCTGCAAAGTATGTGGAAATACCGTTTGCTCTTACCAGAACTTCGTCTTTTTCTTCGCCCAGGGCTGTGCCTTTGTACCACAGAGCGCCGTCTTTTTCGTATGTGTAGCCGTTCTGTGTCAGGATTTCGATTGCTTTTTCTACGTCGCCTCTGTCACGCATTTCCTGTTCAGAGAACCATACATCGTATTCGATGCGGTATTTCTGCAGGTGGGATTTCATATCTGCTACGTTTCTTGGCAGAGCATATTCTACCAGAGCCTGTTTTCTTTCTTCCAGGGATTTGCTTACATAAGCATCACCATGGATAGCCTGGAATTCTTTTGCTCTTGCAATGATGTCAGCACCCTGGTAGTAGCTTTCGTCAAAAGGATAGCTTTCGTCAAACAGCTGCATATATCTGCCTTCCAGGGACATACCGAATTTTTCAATCTGGTTGCCAGCGTCGTTGATAAGGAATTCTCTTGTTACATCGTAACCTGCCCAGTCCAGACATTCAGCCAGAATGTCGCCCAGAGCACCACCACGGGCGTTGCCCAGGTGCATTGGGCCTGTAGGGTTTGCAGAAACAAATTCCACGTTGTATTTTTTACCCTGGCCGTATTCTGTTCTGCCGTAGTTTTCGCCATTTTCAAGAACAGCTTTTACAACAGTTTCAAAATATTCTTTGCCAAGGAAAAAGTTGATAAAACCAGGGCCTGCCAGTTCAGCTCTTTCAAAGAAAGTGCCATCAAATTCCATATATTTCATAATTGCTGTGGCAATAGCTCTTGGGTTGCTTCTGAACACTTTTGAGTTAACCATTGCAGCGTTTGTGGAAAAGTCACCGTTGCGCAGGTCCTGTGGAATTTCAACCACAAAATCTTTCATAGCTTCTGGCTGTGGCAGTTCGCCTGCAGCGATAGCTTTTTCAAAAGCGGATTTAACCATTGTGGCAATCTGATTTTTGGCCAGATTCATACCGTCAAATTTTACTAAACTCACTTTAATTTATCTCCTTAACTATAACATTCACTTTATTTTCACTTATCAGCATACCGCCGGCGTTAAGACTGTATTCAAATGTCAGGTTGCCGCCGTTGTCTGTCAGGTTATTGGCGATGTCTATGCCGTTTATATCCAGCATAATCGGCCCTGCCACAGTCTGATAATTGCACAGGTTGATGGCGCCTTTTTCAATAACCAATGTGGAGTTGGTACCATTGCCGAATCTTGTCATCGAAACACCGCCGTCCCAGGCTTTCAGGGTTGTGGTGCATCCTGCATAACCGGTTGCTTCGGTTTCTTTGTACACAATGTAATGTTTGCCGTTCTTAATCTGGTATGAACCCAGGGTAGTCAGGCTTACATTGTCTGTGTCACCATCTGCGGTTATAAAACCTTCAATTGTGATAAGATAATTTTCCTTCATCTTTAATCCTTTATATCTCTTAGAATTGCTTTGGCATTGCTGCCATCACCCAAAAAGATGTTTGCCACCTGGTCGAAGTTTTCGGGTTCGCTGGTCACATAATATTCCACAAGATCACGTGGCTTGGTTCTTTCCAGGTTAAGTGTTTTCAGAACTTTTTTAACTTCCAGGGCTGTTTCATAGCCGGCATCAATCAGCTTTACATCATCACCCACAATATTCTGAATGATTTTGCTGATGATAGGGAAGTGGGTGCAGCCCAGAATAAGTGTGTCAACGCCAAAAGCTTTAATAGGCGCAAGATATTCCTTGCACACATTGTTTGTCACAAAGTTGTCTTCGTCTATGTAGCCATCCTGCACCAGAGTTACCAGCTGCGGACATCCCTGAGAAACAATTTCAATGTCTTTGTCAAACATTTTCAGTCGCTGTTCAAAGCTGCCGCTTTTGATGGTGGCAGGTGTGGCTATAATGCCGATTTTTTTGTTTTTTGTGGCTTTCACAGCGGCAGAAATTGTAGGTGAAATAACGTCGATATATGGCACAGACAGATTTTTGATCTGATTTGCAGGTACGTTACTGGATACAGTACCGCAGGCAACCACTATCAGTTTCACATCTCTTCGCTGTAAAAAGTCTACGTCATCATTGGTGTAGCCAACCAGGGTTTCTTTTGTGTTTACACCGTAAGGCATTCTGGCTGTATCACCAAGATAAATCATATTTTCGTTTGGAACCAGCTTCAGCAGTTCTTTTGCACAGGTCAGCCCGCCAACGCCGGAGTCAAATACGCCTATGGCCTTATCTTTCATCTTCTGCACCTTCCAGTCCCAGTTGGATAATACCGTCCACCAGTTCAGAATAGCTCATACCTGTGTGCTGCATCAGCTGTGGGTACATACTGATATGTGTGAAGCCTGGCAGGGTATTGATTTCATTCAGCAGGATTCTGCCGTCCTTTGTCACAAAGAAGTCCACGCGGGACAGACCTTTACAGTCCATAGCTGTGTAAGCTTTCTTTGCCAGGTGCTGTATTTCTGCCCTTACTTCAGTTGGCAGGTTTGCAGGAATATATGTTTTGCTGGTGCCGTTTTTGTATTTGTCATCATAGTCGTAGAATGTTGCGCTGGCGCCGATTTCACCAACTTCGCTGGCTGTCAGTTTTGGACTGTTGCCAAAAACAGCACATTCCACTTCCTGACCGGCAATAAATTCTTCAAAGATAACTTTATTGTCGTGGGCCAGGGCTGTGCTTACGGCATCTCTCAGCTGCTGTCTGTTTTCTGCGCGGGAAACACCTACGGAAGAACCGCTGTTTGCAGGCTTTACAAAAATTGGCCAACCCAGCTGTTTTTCCATTCTGTCAGCAACTTCATCGAAATTGTCAATTTCCCAGTCCATCATAAAGTCCCATTTGCAGTGTGGGATACCTGCGCGGTCAAAAGCCATATTTGCGTGAACTTTGTCCATGCACAGTGCACTTGCCAGCACACCGCAACCGCAGTATGGAATGCCGCTAAGTTCCAGCAGACCCTGCAGAGTGCCATCTTCGCCATTTTTGCCGTGGAGAACAGGCAGCACAACGTCTATTTTTTCGATGGAAATGTTTTTGCCGTCCATTTTGATAAGACCTTTTGTTGTTCTGTCAGGGCTTATCATACATGGCACATTGTCTGGATGTTCGTGCCATACATCGCTGATGATATCATCGGTGGAACCAGGGAAGAACAGCCATCTGCCTTTCTTTGTGATACCCACCTTTACCACATCATATTTGTCAGTCGGGATATTGTCGATTACGCTTTTTGTGCTCATCAGACTAACTTCGTGTTCGTTGGACATACCGCCGAAGATAACGCAAACTTTAGTCTTTGCCATAATGACCTCCGTATATATAGAAATGTTATTTAAAATTATACATTATATTTTATTATATAATTCCATTATATTATGATAGCATAAACAAAACAAAAAATAAATAGGCAAATAATATGAGTTTTGATTATATTTATTGTTGCAAAGCTTTATGAAACAATTAAGGGGTAAAACGTGTACTGTGCGGATTAACTGTACTGTGTACTGACCATAAAACACTGCCGCAAAAACAACAAAAAGATATTTGTAAAATTCAATTTTTCCTTGATTTTAAGCCAAAAAAGTAGTAAAATATGTAAGGTTAAGTCCAAAAAAGACAATATAGTAATCCAAAAAAATCCGTGATGGTAAAATAGTCACAAGTAGCAAAAATATTTAAATTATTTGTTGACTTTGACGGATTTCTATGGTACACTAATTATACCTCTTTTGTAGGTCTATTTTTTATGCAATAATTTTTTGCGACAAAAGAGGGAGGCTAACTTTAATGGAGGTGCCGATATGAGAGTTAGAATTACACTTGCATGTACAGAATGCAAACAGCGCAATTATGACACAAAGAAAAACAAAAAGAATACTCCAGACAGAGTAGAACTGAAAAAGTATTGTCGTTTTTGCAAAAAACACACTCTTCACAGAGAAACTAAATAAGAGGTAGACGAAATGGCAGACAACAAAGAAAAAGTTGGCTTTTTCGCATCAATCAAAAAACGTTTCACAGAAGTTAAAGGTGAAATGAAAAAGATTGTGTGGCCAACAAAAAGCCAGATCGTGAATAACACTCTTGTTGTAATCGCAGTATCTCTGATCGCAGCAGTGTTAATCTTTGGCCTTGACACCGTATTTGGTCTGGTGTTGAAGCTGATTTACTAAAACGTTAATTCCAAAAGCGAGGTGTAGATATGAGCGAGGCAAAATGGTATGTTGTTCACACATATTCAGGCTATGAAAACAAGGTAGCTTCAAGCCTTGAAGCAGTTATCGAAAACCGCAATCTGCGCGATATGATTCAGGATGTTAAAATTCCTGTTGAAACAGTTGTGGAAATCAAAGACGGTAAACGCAAGGAAACAGAAAACAAACTGTACCCTTCATATGTGTTTGTTAAAATGGTTCTCACAGATGAAACATGGTATATCGTGCGTAACACCCGCGGCGTTACAGGCTTTGTAGGTGCTTCAAGCCAGAAGCCAAGTCCTCTTTCTCAGAAAGAAGTTGACGCAATGGGAGTTGAATCCAAAAAACAGACAATCGACTTTGCAGTTGGCGACAATGTTGAAATTGCAGATGGTCCTTTGGCTGGCTTTATCGGCGAAGTTGTTGAAATCGACGCCGATGCAATGAAAGTGAAAGTAAATGTATCTATGTTCGGTAGAGAAACACTTTCAGAATTAGACCTTTTACAGGTTAAACCAATCTAACAACGGTAAGAGTCACAAGAGAGTGATTTTTATAGGGTGCGTTTGTACCCGTGGGAGGACGGGAAAAGGTCCTGTCCGATAGCTTACCACATTATACGGAGGTATTTATAATGGCTCAGAAAGTTACTGGATATATCAAACTCCAGATTCCAGCTGGTAAGGCAACTCCAGCACCACCTGTTGGTCCAGCTCTTGGTCAGCACGGTGTTAACATCATGTCTTTCACAAAAGAATTCAATGAAAGAACACAGAAAGATATCGGTTATATCATTCCTGTAGTAATTACAGTTTATGCAGACCGTACATTTAGCTTCATTACAAAAACACCACCAGCACCAGTTCTCATCAAAAAAGAACTCGGTCTTGAATCTGCTTCTGGCGTGCCAAACAAAACAAAAGTTGGCCAGCTGACAAAAGAACAGGTTCGCAAAATTGCTGAAATGAAAATGCCTGACCTGAACGCTGCAAACATCGAAACAGCTATGAGCATGATCGCTGGTACAGCACGCAGCATGGGCGTTACAGTAGAAGAATAATTTGTAGTTTTGCAACTACTCACACAAGTGGGAGGAAGTTTCCGTTTAACCACAGGAGGATAATAATGAAACACGGTAAAAAATATATAGAAAGCAAAAAGCTTGTTGATAAAACAAGACTGTACGACCTTGAAGAAGGTTGCGCACTTTGCATCGACATGGCTAAAGCAAAGTTCGACGAAACAGTTGAACTGCATGTTCGTCTGGGCGTTGACTCCCGTCACGCAGACCAGCAGGTACGTGGTGCAGTAGTTCTGCCACACGGTACAGGTAAAAATGTAAAAGTTCTCGCTATCGTAAAAGGCGACAAAGAAAAAGAAGCTCTGGAAGCAGGTGCAGACCTGGTAGGTGCTGAAGAAATGGTAGCAAAAATCCAGAACGAAGGTTTCATGGATTTTGACGTTCTCATCACATCACCTGACATGATGGGTCTTGTTGGCCGTCTGGGTAGAGTTCTCGGTCCTCGTGGCCTGATGCCAAACCCAAAAGCTGGCACAGTTACACCAAACATCGCACAGGCTGTTAAAGATGCTAAAGCAGGTAAAATCGAATACCGTCTGGACAAAGCAAACATCATCCACGTTCCAGTAGGTAAAGCTTCTTTCGGTACAGAAAAACTGTCTGAAAACATCGCTACAGTTATGGACGCAGTTGTAAAAGCTAAACCAGCAGCAGCAAAAGGTCAGTACATCCGTTCAGTATCTATCGCTACTACAATGGGTCCTGGCGTAAAACTCAACAACGCTAAATTCGGCGGCTAATTAATTTTTTAAAGTTCCGTCAAATTAACAGTTGACAAATTAAGTACAATAGTATATAATGATAAAGCTGTTTTAAGACAGCAGGTGCATACGCATAAAGGGATATCCCGCCTGCCGAGAACGGAGCTATAAATAGTTAGTATTTACAGGCTTGTTTTCGTGCGCGGAAACAAGCCTTTTATGTTTTGCAAAAGTAAACTCACAACCTCTTTTTTCACAGAAGAAAAAGGTATTATGTTTTTAAAAATAATAAGGAGAGGTGACAACATTGGCAAGCGAAAAAATCTTGGCTCAGAAACAGAGCTATGTAGCAGATCTCAAAGCTAAACTGGACGCTTCACAGGGTGGTGTTGTTTTCAACTACGGTGGTATCACTGTTGCTGAAGATACAAAACTCCGTAAAGAACTCAGAGAAGCTGGTGTATCTTACGAAGTTGTTAAAAACACACTTCTGAAAATCGCTATCAAAGGCACAGACCTGGAAGGTATGTCTGACAAACTGGAAGGCACAACAGCTCTGGCTATCGCAGGTAGTGAAGACCCACTGGCAGCAGCAAGAATCCTGCACAAATTTGCTGAAGCATCAAAAGGCAAATTCGAAATCAAAACAGGTTACATGGATGGCGAAGTTCTTGATATCACAGGTATCCAGAAACTGGCTACTCTGCCTAACAGAGAAGGCCTTCTCTCTATGCTCCTTTCTGCACTTACTGGCAACCTCAGCGGTCTGGCACGTGCACTGGATGCAGTTAAAACAAAAATGGAAGGCGAAGGCGAAGTTGCTTAATTTGCAACCCGCACACATCTAATCAAAAGATTATTAACGGAGGAAATTTACAATGGCAAGCGAAAAAATCGTAAAATTTGTTGAAGAAATTAAAACTCTTACAGTTCTCGAACTGGCTGAACTCGTATCAGCAATCGAAGAAGAATTCGGCGTAACAGCAGCAGCTCCAGTAGTTATGGCTGGTGGCCCAGTTGCAGCAGCAGCTGAAGAAAAAACAGAATTCGACGTAGTTCTGGTTGAAGCAGGCGCTTCCAAAATGGGCGTTATCAAAGTTGTTAAAGAACTCACAGGTCTTGGTCTGAAAGAATCCAAAGAACTCGTTGACAACGCACCAAAAACACTGAAAGAAGCAGCATCTAAAGCAGACGCAGAAGCAATGAAAGCTAAACTTGAAGAAGCTGGCGCTAAAGTTGAACTGAAATAATTCACCTTTTCAAACAGTAAATTACAGGACACCTTATGGTGTCCTGTTTTTTTGTGCTGTTTTTCGGTTTTATAACATCATGCGGCATTTTCATATTTTGCGGCCACATTGTCTATGGTCGCCAGCATATTTGTGGCAAAAATACCGTAGCCTTTGTCCACCTGGTTTACAAAAACGTGGGTTACTGCTCCCACCAGTCTGTTATTTTGTATTATGGGACTGCCCGAAAACCCCCGTACTATACCGCCGGTAAGGGCCAGCAGACGGCTGTCTGTTATACGTATAATCATATTTTTGTTCATATCATTGGATGTAAGGTTTACTTTTTCAATTTCTATTTCATACATCCGGGGTTGTGTTCCGGCTATTGTTGTCAGAATGTATGCTTTACCCGGTTGTATCTGATTTGGCGTTGCCACTGCCATAACATTGTCTATTTCTGATGTGTAGGCCTTGCCACATACTCCGGTTGGCCCGTTGTACAATATTTTGCCACTGGGTATTGCAGAAGTGAAACTGCCTTTCAGCTGGCCAGCAGTGCCGTTTTTGCTTTTGACCACATCGGTTATTTTTACCGGTACTATTTCACCAGACAGCAGACGCAGTTCCTGGTGGGTGTCCACATCCTTTATTCCGTGGCCCAATCCGGCGAAAAAACCATTTTCAATATCATAAAATGTCATTGTACCAATACCTGCGCCGGAATCCCTTACCCACATACCACTGCGATAACCGCCAGTGTTAATGTCTTTTACGGCAGTAAGATTTGCAGTGCCTTCTTTGTCGTTTCGGATGTATGATACTTTCATTTTGCTGTTGCCATATTTTTCTATTATCTTTTCTACATCTTCATTGGTGTGGGTTTTTCTGCCGTTTATGGCTACAATAATATCTCCTGCCTTGAGTCCTGCGCTTTTGGCAGGGTTTTTATAACCGCCGCTTGTCAATATGTCGGAAAAACCTACCACCATAACTCCGTCGCAGAACATTTTTATGCCAAAGGGCTTTCCGGATACTGCCACATATCTTTCTTCGCCCTGTACCACAGCTACTTCTTTAACATTTATAAGCCCCAAAAGGCGGGCGGAATATTTTGAAGGTAGGCTGTCGGCTGTTTCTGATTTTGTAGCCTTTGTTTCAGTGGGGTAAAGATTTACAAACGGCACAGACCGTATCTTTACACTGTCACCAAGATTAATGTGTATTACATCCGGCAGTTTGCTGGCGGTATAGCTGCATATGCCGTAGAATAATACCATAACCGCAAGAGCGGATTTTAAAGCTTTTCTGTACATAATTTTTCCTCCGATAAGGCTATTATGCCCAAGGGAGAGAAAAATATAATAAGGGCACCTGGCGGTGCCCCTTTATAATATTTATTTTGGTAAAATTATCCGCCCAGTCGGTAGCCCTTGCCTCTTACTGTTTTTATGATTTGCGGTGTGGAGGGTGTGTCTTCTATTTTCTCACGTATACGCTTTATATATACGGTCAGGGTGTTGTCACTGACATATCCTCCGCCGATATCCCATATTTCTTCCAGCAGGATTTCGCGGGACAGCACTCTGCCTTTGTTGGACAGAAATACCAGCAAAAGTCTGTATTCCAGTGCAGACAGAAACAACTCCCTGCCATCTTTTGTTACCAGCCCTCTAATTGTATCTACCCGTATATTCTTGTATTCAAGTATGTATCTTGATTTGTTGCCGCGGCGCAACACGCTTTTTACACGGGACAGCAGTTCTCTGTTGCTGAAAGGTTTTGTTATATAGTCATCTCCACCCATATCCAGCCCGGTCACTACACTTTGCTCGTCATCCAATGGGGAAATAATTATTAAAGGGATATCAAACTGTTCTTTTATTGTATGACACAATGGATAGCCGCTTTCAGCAGAAGAAATATCCAGCAGCACTATATCAACATTTTCGCAGGAAAGAATATCCATAGAATGTGCAGATGTGGTGGCAACCTTTATCTGAAAGTTTTCTGAATACAGAAACCGGGCCAGCCTCCCGGCGGCAGGCAGATCTTCCGTTATCAGCAGAGTACTGATGGTGTGTATATTTCTTTCGTACATTATTGTGTCCTTTCGGTGCAAAATTGACTGATTCAATTGATTTTATCTTTGAATGTGATAATATATAGTAAAAGAGGTGACGAAAAATGAAAATTATTATTATTTTATTGATTGCATTGATTGCGGTTATGGTATTTAACGCCGTCAGATTCAAGGCTGCGGACAACGGCCCACGTACAGTGGAAGATGTAAAAGTCAACGGGGACAGAGCACAGCAGAACCTGTCTACGCTGATAAAGTTTGAAACTGTGTCCAATGCGGATTATGACAAAACTGACAAAGCAGTTTTTGCTGCATACCGTGCAAAGCTGAAAGAGTTGTATCCCAATGTTACAGCTGCCAGCGAATACAAAGAGCTGGGCAACACAGCAATGCTATTTAAAATAAAAGGCAAAAGCAGTGAAAATCCGTCTGTGCTTATGAGCCACTATGATGTTGTTCCGGTAGAAGAAGACCGCTGGCAGCATCCGCCGTTCTGCGGCGAAATTATTGATGGCGTTCTGTGGGGTAGAGGCACCATCGATACCAAAATCACAATGGTTGGCATTATGGAAGCTCTCGAAGACCTGTTGGCTGATGGATTTATGCCTGAAAATGACCTTTATCTCTCCTTTGGCGGTGATGAAGAAGTGGGCGGTATCAGTGCGCCGGCTATTGTGGATTATATGGAAGCCAACGGAATCAAACCTGCCCTTGTTCTTGATGAAGGCGGCGCAGTTGTAGATGGGGTTTTCCCAGGAGTAAACAAACCTATAGCAGTTATAGGCATTGGTGAAAAAGGTATAGCCCAGGTGGAATTCACAGCAACAAGCTCTGGTGGTCATTCATCAACACCACCTGTTCACACAGCTGTGGGAAAACTGGCAAAAACCATTGTAAATCTGGAAAACAAACCGTTTAAAGCGCAGGTTACAGAACCGGTGGCGGGGCTGTTCAGAAAAGTTGGCCCTCATTCACCGTTTGCACTGCGAATGGTTTTCGGCAATATGTGGCTGTTCAAAGGCCTCCTTGGTCGTCTTGCATCAGTTCTGGGTGGTGAAATCAATGCAATGATGCGTACCACAGTGGCTGCAACAATGGCTCAGGGGTCAAAACAGCATAATGTTCTGCCAAATGTGGCTACAGCAAATGTAAATGTACGTCTTCTGAATAATGTTAACCAACAGCAGGCCCAGGCTCATTTTGATAGTGTGTGTTCAAAAGATGTTACATGTCGTTTTATAAGCTATCAGGATGCTTCACCATATGCTTCTACAGAAAGCCAAGCCTGGCATAAAGTAGAAAAAGCGGTGGGTGACACATGGCGCGATGCCATAGTAAGCCCATATCTGATGCTGGCAGGCAGTGACAGCCGCCGGTTTTCACGTATATGTCGCGATGTCTATAAATTCAGCGCTATGGCGCTTTCCAAGGAAGAACGCGGCCTGATACATAACGACAACGAAAGAATAGCGGTGGAAAAAATTGACCAGTGTGTTGAATTCTTCCACAGACTTATTGTTCAGCTGTAAAATCAAATAGTATACAGAGGCAGTACCCTGCCTCTGTTTTTTATTCATTATTTTACTATATAAAGATTAACAGCTTGTTATGGAATCCTTAAGAAGTGCTTAAAATTACTGTTTTACTTATAAAAATTTAACTGCATAGATAGTTTTTCGCCTATATAGTTGATTACATTATACATTTTCTGCCTATATAATTCAAGTTAAAGTTAACTGATTGGGCGTGAATTGATGGATTATTTTGAAATAGGTCAGAAAATAAGAAAGTACCGTAAGGAAAAGGGACTCTCCCAGGAACAGCTGGCAGAAAAGGTGAATATCTCTGTTACACATATGAGCCATATAGAAACAGCCAACACAAAGCTGTCATTGCCGGTACTGGTGGATATTGCCACTGTATTGCAGGTGCAGACTGATGAGCTGTTGTTTGGCTCCAGATCTCAGGGTTCAGCTGCATTGCTGATGCAGATTATACAGGACTGCACTGCGGAGCAGGTTGATATGATTGTTGAGCTGGCGAAAACTGTAAAAAATAAATTTCCGCATAGATAATACGATTTTTTGATGAAAAAATTGCAAAACACCCTGGAAATTCCAGGGTGTTTTCTGTGTGCAGGTATTATTATAAATGCATAGAGGGCAGGGTACCAAACCCTGCCCTCTATGCTCGCGTATACTAAAATGAGTAATTTTACATTTCTGTTGTGGCGTCAACTACTTCGATAACGATTTCGTCCTGAATATCTTCAGGGTCTTCCACTTCGATAATTTCGTCAACTATTGTTTTGGTGTATCTTGCATAAACTTTTGTTTTGCGCAGGATTCGTTCGCTTAATCTGTCATCCAGCTCGCCTTTTTTCAGACGCCATGCCCAGTTATTGCTGCTTGTTGATGGTGTGTTCATTCTTGCATCAGCTTTCAGATCCAGCCAGTCCTGCATTGCCACTACAGCCAGCTTCGCGCGGGAAGCAAAGGCCATTGTGATAATTTTATCGCAGATATCATCATCGCTTTCCCAGGCGCCATATTCGATACAGTATTCCTTACCTGCTTCGCTCAGTTCTTTCCACCAGCCCAGTGTGGTGTTATTGTCGTGAGTACCAGGGTAAACAACGCTGTTTTCTATTATGTTGTGTGGCAGGTAGCTGTTGTCTGGGTTGTGGATGCCGTCAAAGGCAAACTGCAGTATTTTCATACCTGGATAGCCACAGCCTTTCAGCAGTTCTTCAACCTCTGGAGTGATAACACCCAGGTCTTCGGCTATGATATTGAATTCGCCGGTGTTGATAAGGCCTGCTTCCTGGAACAGTTCTATACCCGGACCCTTCACCCATTTGCCGTTAACAGCAGTTTCGTCGCCGGCCGGTACGGAATAATAGGATTCAAATCCTCTGAAGTGGTCTATTCTCACCACATCATACAGTTTCAATGCGGCGGCCATTCTGTCTTTCCACCACTGATATCCGCTCTTTTTGTGGGCGCGCCATTTGTAAACAGGGTTGCCCCACAGCTGACCATCTGCAGAAAAGGCGTCAGGTGGAACACCGGCCACATTTCTTAATGACAGA
Source organism: Oscillospiraceae bacterium (assembly GCA_017555565.1). Classification (GTDB taxonomy): domain Bacteria; phylum Bacillota; class Clostridia; order Oscillospirales; family Ruminococcaceae; genus RGIG3102. Next base: position 1,648 of record JAFZGF010000085.1, on the reverse strand, counting down.
TCCTTGTCCATATCAAACAGTTCTGGATGTGCCCATACGTCACTGCCGTCATCTGAAACATAGATTGGCAGGTCGCCTATAATTCTTATGCCTTGTCCATTGGCGTAGGCTTTAACTTTTGCCCACTGTTCAAAGAATTTGAACTGCAGGAACTTCCAGAATGTAATTTCTTTCTGGTGTTCCTTTTTGTATGCAGCCATTGCGCGTGCTTTTCTTTTTGACAAACCACTTTCCCATTTGTGCCATGATGTGTTTTCCTGCTTGCTGATTGCCATGTACGTTGCATAGTCGTCCAGCCAGCTTTTTTCATCTTCACAGAATTTATCAAATTCAGAAATTTCGTTTTCGATGAATTTATCAAAAGCCTTGTGCCATACTTCCAGCCTTGCACCGTAGATTTTACCATAGTCTACCTGGTCTTCTTTCTTGCCCCAGTCATATTTGGCCAGATCTTCCTTGTCCAGCAAGCCTTCTTCAGCCAATATGTCAAGGTCGATAAAATATGGGTTGCCAGCAAAAGTGGAGAAAGACTGGTATGGGCTGTCACCATAGCCGGTTGGGCCAAGTGGCAGTACCTGCCAGTATTCCTGGCCGGAATCTTTCAGAAAATCTATAAAATCAAAAGCACTTTTACCAAATGTACCGATACCATAATTGGAATCCAGGCTGGATATGTGCAATAAGATACCACTGCTTCTCATAATTACCTCTTTACAAATAATATAGTACTATTTATATTATAGTTAACTATTTAACAATTTCAATGGGGAAGCCGGTCTTTTGTCTAAATGGATAAATGGAAAGGCGAAAGAGTGGTGATATTGCCCATAAGAAAATAATGGACAATGAAAAATAAAAAATTACCATAGAAATTATATAAAATAGTGGTATTATATATAACACAGCGGGATTGCGCGAAAATAAAAAGTCAAGAAAAGCTATTGACAAAATGGCAGTTCAGCTGTATAATGTAAAAACTGTCTGTGATACAGACGGTGCCACAAAAAGATTTAAAACATGAAAAACAAGGGTTGACAAATCCCAAATCAGTGGTATAATAAATAAGCTGTTCTGAGAAGGATAGCGAAATACACAAAGAAGTTTGAAAAAACTTGTAGAAAGTAGAAAAAAGTTGTTGACAAACGGAAATGTGTGTGATATAATTAAAAAGCTGTCACCGAGAAGGGTGGCAAGCAGGACCTTGAAAATTAAACAATGAAAAAGAACAAAAGCTTGTGAAGGAATCTAAGAGATTTTTTTGAGAGAGGGAGCTCAACCTCGTAAAAAAGTGAGTGTACACAAGTAATGAAGAACGCAAAGCGTTTGAAGCTTGAGAGAAGAGTTTAACGAGGAGACTCGTTGAAATAAAGGATTTAACAAAGAGTTTGATCCTGGCTCAGGACGAACGCTGGCGGCGCGCCTAACACATGCAAGTCGAACGGAGCTTGATGGAATGATTCTTCGGATGAATGAAGTTAAGCTTAGTGGCGAACGGGTGAGTAACGCGTGAGCAATCTGCCTTAAAGAGGGGGACAACAGTTGGAAACGACTGCTAATACCGCATAAGCCCACACTACCGCATGGTAGAGTGAGAAAAGATTTTATCGCTTTAAGATGAGCTCGCGTCTGATTAGCTAGTTGGTGGGGT
>JAFZGF010000084.1 GCA_017555565.1 Oscillospiraceae bacterium | reverse complement strand
GGCAGACCCCTTGTCACTTCGTGACATTCCCCTATCAGGGGGACCTCCGTCTCCCTTCATCCGCCACTGGCGGCGGTCGACTCCGTCACCCACGTTTTGGTTACTTTTGCGCCAAAAGTAACGCCAGCGCAGCGTAAAAAAGAATTTGTGCTTACACCATAGCAAAGATTCTTCGACTCGTTTCACTCGCTCAGAATGACAGAACAATAACCTGTGTGGTTTTACAACGGGCGGATAATATCCACCCCTACGCGCTATGTGTGAAATATAAAATTTTGCGGGACGTCGAGGACGACGTCCCCTACACAGTTATACAAAAATGTAACTGTTCACAAAATTCCAATTTATACAACAATCCTACAACAAAAAAGGTTGCTCAATTAAAATGAGCAACCTTTTTTAGTTTTTAATAAAATCCTATTTTTATCTGTAATACAGATTTTCGCCACAGTGTGGGCAACGGGTAGGCATTGTGCCGCTCATCCAGCTGCCATAGCTGAAAGATGTGCCGCACAGCGGGCAGTACAGCATGCCCTGATGCAGCGCTTTAAAGCACATAGCGGCCATACCGCATATAAGCATCATTACAAAACACAGAACAAACATCAGGTCAGATTTTGGCTCAAGATAGATAAATACAAAAATCATAATCAGCGATATTATCATTTTTATAAAATATCCCTGGCGTTTGGCGTTGTGTTTTATCACTTTCATTCTTTTTTCTTCTTCGTTCATAATATCTCTCCATAATGGGCAGACTGTGTTGTGTCATATCACAAAAACCTGCTGCGCAGTTCCACCACCACACCTGCAATTGTAACCGGCAGGTTTTCGCATTCGGTGGCGTCATAATGCATAGGCATATATGATGGGTTTGTGGGCACCAGAGTGATGCCGTCTTTCTGGAAATATATTTTTTTGACGGTGGCTTCTTCTCTTCCAACCATAGCCACTACAGTCTGGCCGTTTTCAGCTGTGGACTGTTTGCGCACCAGCACAATGTCGCCATCGCTGATTTTGGGCTCCATACTGTCGCCCCTTACTTTAAGGGCGAATATTTCACCCGAATTGGCAAGGCTCTGGCTGATGTTTTCATAGCCTATTATATTTTCGGCGGCAGCGATTGGCATACCTGCGCGGATATATCCCACCACAGGCACGGGTATGTCTTCCACTTGCGGACGCCAGGCAGGTTCTACGCCCAGCAGTTCTTCATAGCCTACAGCAAAGAAATCCCGCAGTTTTATAACGGTATGCCGGTCTGGTTTGCGCTGGCCGGTTTCCCACATTGCCACGGTGCTGGTAGACACCCCTATAAGCTTGGCCAGTTGCATCTGTGTCAGGCCTTTTTTCTTTCTCAACAAGGCAAGATTTTTCATTTTCTCACATCCTTTGTGATAATTATATCACATTTTGTGATAATTCCACAATAGTCTCGCCTAAATTTCTCATTATCTTATACAACTTATAGTTGTTATTTTCTTTAAAATCTATTGACTTTCAGTTGTTATATCACTATAATATATCACAGTTAGTGATAATTTGATTTTATGGAGGTGCAAAGATGTATAAACACGCAATGCAGAAGCAACTGATGGACTATGGCACGATAAAAGAGATGCAGCCTGTGCTGCGCCGGCAGATAGACGGGCTGAAAGACAAGATAAGCCACCGCGGTGATGTGGTGACCAGCGCAGGGCTGACACAGCAGCAGACGCTGAACAGACTGGAGCGAACCTATGCCGCCAACCGGGAATTTCTGGCTGATCTGGAATACTGTTTTCAGTTTCTTGACCGCAGAGAGAGGACAGTTTTGCATCATTTTTATATTCAGCGCACCTGGGACTACATCGAGATAATCAGCGAAAAGATAGGTGTGGAGCGCAGTCAGATATACCGAATCAAGGACAAGGCGCTGAAAAAGCTGGTGCTGGCCTATTACGGCAGAAAATAAACCAAAAAAATTATGAACCGGGCATTAACTTTTAGCCGTTTTTGTTGTAATTTTCTCTTATATAATGTATAATTAATAAAACTATGCAGTTTTATAACTTAAAAACAATTTTCAAGTGAGGATTTTATATATGGCAAACAAAAAAGTACTTGTTACAGGTGCTGACGGTTTTATCGGTTCACACCTGACACAGCAGCTTATCCGCGAAGGTTATGATGTTACAGCTTTCTGTGCTTACAACTCTTTTGGCACATGGGGCTGGATTGATACATTCTCAAAAGAAGAAAAAAATGCCCTGAATGTAATTATGGGTGACGTGCGCGACCCTAACGGTGTGCGCGTAGCTATGAAAGGTATGGACACAGTTTACCACCTGGCTGCCCTTATCGCCATCCCATTCTCTTACCATTCACCAGATACATATGTTGACACAAACATCAAAGGCACACTGAACGTTCTGCAGGCTGCAAGAGACCTGGATACACGCAGAGTGCTGGTTACATCCACAAGTGAAGTTTACGGTACAGCACAGTATGTGCCAATCGACGAAAAGCACCCATTCCAGGGCCAGAGCCCATACTCTGCAACAAAAATCGGTGCTGACAGAATTGCAGAAAGCTTCTACCGTTCATTCAACACACCTGTAACTATCGTGCGCCCATTCAACACATTCGGCCCACGCCAGTCCGCCCGTGCTGTTATCCCTACAATTATTTCACAGCTGCTGGCAGGCAAGGAAGAAATCCATCTGGGTTCACTGACACCTACACGTGACTTCAACTATGTAAAAGACACAGCAAACGGCTTTGTGACAATTGCAAAACACGACAACACTATCGGCCGCGAACTGAACATCGCAACTGAAAAAGAAATTTCCATCGGTCAGCTGGCCCAGGAACTGATCCGCCAGATCAACCCAAATGCAAAAATCGTTACAGACACAGACCGTCTGCGCCCTGAAAAGAGCGAAGTTAACAGACTGCTGGGTACAGCTAAAGAGCTGAACAAACTGACAGGCTGGAAACCTAACTACACATTTGAAGAAGGCATTGCTGAAACTATCGAATGGTTCCGCCACAACCTGTCTTCCTACAAAACAGACATCTACAACATCTAAATAACGGCGGCGTTATTTATGGATAAGACATTAAATAATTTCTGGACAAAATTAAAAGAAATATTTGATACAGTCAGACAAAAGCCTATGCTGGTATACGGTATAGGCTGTTTGCTTTTGGCTGTATTTTCTTTTTTCTTCACATACTATCTGCGCGTGATTTATTCCCCTGCCTGGCTGGGTCAGATAAACGGCACCATAGGCATAACCGCATCGCTGTGTGTGCTGTGGACAGTTTTCTGCTTTGCCGCAAGGTTTAAAAATTCCAACCGGCCACTGTTTATGACCATACTGCTGTTTGCGCTGGGTATGGTGTTTGTATTTGCCACACCGCCAAACCAGGTGCCGGATGAACAGACCCACTATCTGCGCAGTTACACAATGGCTCAGGGCCAGTGGGGCTTTGATGAAACGCATCAGTACCCAAATGATGTAAACCTGTTTATAAAACACTTCCCTGTGGCGCACAACAACGGCTACCCTGCAAAGATTGGCAACACAGTCTATAACAGATTTATGGAATACTCTGCCGCCCTTGAATCCGGTGCTGTTGCACCTAATACGGGAATAATCATATTCCAGATTATTCCATATATCCCTGGTGCTGTGGGTATTTTTGCCGCCAGACTGCTGGGCATCGGCGCGCTGGGGGCACATTACGTCTGCAGGATTGCAAACCTTGCCTTCTTCTGCCTGTGCTGTTACTTTGCACTGAAATTCAGCGGCAAGTTCAAGGTGATTATGTTCACCCTTATGTCACTGCCTCTGATGATTTTTATGGCTGCATCCTGCAACAGCGACAGCTTTCTTTTCGGGCTGATGTTCCTTATGTTCGGCACTGTACTGTCTGAAAACTTTGACAGTATAAAAGCTATGATTTTCGCATTGTGCCTGGCCGTACTTACCACCTGCAAGCGGACATATATAGTGTTCTTCCTGCTGATTTTCTGTATTCCTAAAGAAAAATGGGCAGTTCAGCTGAAAAATAAAAACATAAGCCGCCTGATTTATATGGCATTCAGCCTTTTTGTGTTTGTTCTTTTCTACAAAGGTATGGAAGTTTATGTGCAGATTTTCTCAAACTATGGTGAAATACCGCGCACAATGACAGATTCCAACCCTATGGAACAGCTGATTTTCATACTGAAAAATCCGCTGAGATATGTGGCTGTATTTGCAGATACACTTAAAAACAATGCGTTTTTCCTGTTCAGTGGCGGCCTGCTGGGCTGGATAGATGTAAATCTGCCACTGATAAACTATCTGACACCGGTAGTGGTACTGCTGGCCTGCACAAAACAGGCAGGTGTGTTTGAAAAAGCGGATATGGGTAAAACTGCAGCATTTTTTATCTGCAGTATTCTCACCTACGGTGTGGTTATGACAGGGCTGTACCTGTCCTGGACACCGGTTACCCTGCCGCAGATTATCGGCCTGCAGATGAGATATATGTATCCTGCTTTTATGGGTATATGTATGGTCATCGGCCAGTATTTCTCCACAAGAGTGGACAGAAATGCAAAAAACACTGATTATTCCTGCATCTGTACCGGCTATGTGTTTACCATCATCGCTGCAACACTGATGCTGATTGTATATTATTTACCGGAAAGGGCGGTGGTTTTTGTTGCTTAACTGTATAATTTCCTTTATTTCAGTAGTTGCTCTCAGCTTTGGCCTTCACCTGCTGTTCAATTTAAAATCAGCACTGACACCATTGGTTTCCCTGGCATTGCTGATAAATATAGTTTCCCTGGCAGGTATGTTTGACCTGCTGAAACCAGGGGTGTTTATGGCTTACGGCTTTGCCCTGGTTATTCTTGCCGCCGGCATTGCAAAAAACAGGTCCCGTCTGAAAGAAAAGCTGAACAGCTTTCTTTCCCCGGGGGTAATTCTGTTCCTTCTGGCCTGCGTGGCTATGCTGGCTTTCCTTGCAGTGCGCCAGCCATTGATGACAGAGTGGGACGAATTCTCATTCTGGGGCATCAGCAAGCATCTTGTGAACATCCATCACCAGCTGTACACATTCTACAAATCCAGTATGATAGGCAACTCCACACCACCTACCCTGGCTGTGCTGTCCTATTTCTTCCAGTGGGGTACTGAATTTACAGAGTGGATTTCGTTTTTCGGCTATGATGTAATGTTCTTTGCCTGCTACAGTGCATTTACAGCCGCTTTTGACAGAAAAAAATGGAACAGCGCTTTTGTGGTGTTCCTGCTGGGCTTTTTGAGCCCATATATATTTGAAGTATACACAAAGATTATCCATCTTGAACCTGTTTACATCACCACCTATGCCGATGTTCCTCTGGGCGTGGTTACAGCAGGCGCCCTGGCGGTATACTTCTTCAGTGATGATGGTGACAGCCGCGATGTACTGCCGCTGCTGCCGGTATTGATGTTCCTGACACTTATCAAGGATATGGGTTTTGCCCTGTCCTGCATCGTAGCCTTTGTGGCATTCTTTGATATGCTGGTGGGAAGAAAAGAATTTTCTTTCCTTAAAATCAAAGGCTTTTTCGGCAAATGCTTTGCCGCAGCCGCTATGCTGATTGTTGCCGCAGGCTCTTTCCTGGGATGGAGCGCCCATATGGCAAGAGTGATGCAGAGAAACCCATTTGAACTGGGCGGTGAAACCAATATGAGCCAGGTTCAGATGCTTATCACCGGCGTGAAAGAACTGCTTATCGGCCCACAGTCCGACAAGTTTGTTTATGTTAAAGAGCGGATGACCGATGCATTTTTCACTTCCAAAGTTTCGATGTTAGGCTCTGGCGCCATGATTTTTGCCATTGTGAGCGTGCTGTTTGTGCTGGCATTTATCTTTGGCAATAAAAATGGCAGAAAACGCAGTGCGATGATGTATATCACCACAATAATCGGCTTTATCGGTTATTATGTGTTCCATCTGTTCCTTTATGTTTATATTTTCAAGGACAATGCATACGGGCTGGTAAGCTACAACCGCTATATCTACCCATATTACATTATGTGGCTGATGGCGGCGGTGTTTGCTTTATGTCTTGCAGCCAGCGAAGGCAAAAAATTCTTTGCCAAAGGCACTCTGTTTGGCTTTACAGCTGTAATATTCCTGATATTCTCTGTATACTGCAGTTATGACAATCTGTTTATCGAATGTAACGACCGCTCCTTTGCGACCCGACTGGATATAAAGAAAAGAGTGGCATATATTGAAGATACTATCGGTGAAGACGATGTGATTTTCCTCCACTGCGGTGGTGACAACGGTGAACGCTGGTTTATCTACACCCACGAATTTGCCGCAAATATGATTGTGGAAGAAAGAGCCGTTGATACCGAAGGGCTGTCTGAAGCTGAAAAAATACAGAAATATCAGCAGACTTTCTACGAAAGATTCAGGCAGGCTGGTGTAACCCATCTGATGATAGACAAGCCAAGCGAAGCTTTCGCCCATTATTTCGGAGATTTGTTCAAAAACTGCGATATATGGGATATTGGCGCAAACTGTATGGGTTACTACAAAATAAATTATGAAAACGACTGGTACAGCTTTGAACTGGTAAAAGGAGGTAATATAGATGGTTAACCGACTGAAAAACATCTCCTCCCGCGCCATTATTATAGGCACCGCACTGATACTGATTGCCGCTTTTATCGCTGGTGGACTGTTTGCCTTTTTCAGCGAAAGCTCTGCACGCAAAAGCGGTGACCTGCGCAGCTACAGCCTGCAGTCCCAAGATTTTGTATGGAACGGCATTGCTGACAAAGAGGGCATTGTTATTACCACCGACAATGACCCACAGATGCTGTTGGAAACCCCAATGGAGTTTACTTCTTTAAAATTCTATATGGAAACTTCTATATACCCAGGCGAAATAGCACTTTATTATACCGAACCTGGTGATGCAGGTTTTTCCGTACAGAAAAGACTGTGGATTGTCCCTGCAGACCAGCCAAACTGGTACATTCTGGAAACACCTATGAAAACTGTGACAGCCCTGCGCGTAGACCCTACAATGTACGCAGGCAATATACTTGAATTCGGTGAATTCATATTCAACGAAGAAAAAGCATTCTCTGACTATTTTGCAGTTTCCTATGGCGATTTCTTCAATCTAATAGTATACACAGGTATTATCAGTTCTGTGCTTAAATTCCTGCAGGAAATGCTGAAAAAAGAAATCGACTGATAAATTTTATCCGAAAGGCAGGTGATTCTGTTGCCAAACTTTATAATTCCACTTGTTGCTGTGATTATGTTTGCCTTTGCACTTTATGTGCTGGCAGATGTAAATCCATCTGCGGCACCGCTGGTTTCAATAGTTACCCTTGTTAACACTGTTACTGTGTGCGCTATGTTCAACGCACTTAAGGCAGGTACTGCATTGGCATATGTTCTGGCGGCAGGCACCTTCTGTCTGGCTGCTTTCCAAAACAAAGACAGCCTGAAAGACAAGATAAACGGTTTTTTCGCCCCTGGTGTTGTGCTGTTTGTGGCCGCAAGCATGGCAATGCTTGTTTGTCTTGCACACACACAGCCGCTGATACATCAGTGGGACGAATATTCTTTCTGGGCAAAAAGCCGGCAGCTTGTAAAAAATCACAATCAGCTGTACACCTATTACAAATCCAGTATGCTGGGCCAGTCCATTCCACCTGCATTGCCGCTGACAAGCTATTTCTTCCAGCGGTTCTGCCCTGATTTTGTGGAATGGGGTGTATACTTTGCATACGATGTGCTGTTTTTTGCCTGCTTCTCAGCCTTTTGCGGAAATTTTGACCGCAGTAAAGCCGGCAGGGCGGCGGCAATGTTTGTATCTGCACTGTTGATTCCATATTTTTTCGGTATAACAGCGCATACAACTTCACTTTCTTCCATATACATCAGCGCTTACTCTGACCTGCCGCTGGCTGTGCTGACCGCAGGTACTGTGGCTGTGTATATGTTCTCCGGTCGCAGTGACGAAAAACGGATAATTCCTGTTCTGTCCTGCCTGGTATACCTTACATTTACAAAAGATATGGGCTTTGCCCTGGGCTGTATCGCCCTGTTTATAATATTCTTTGATATTGTTGTATCAAAAAAAGAATACATTTTCTTTAAAATAAAAGGCTTTATAGGCAAAATTGCCACAGGCTTTGCAATGCTGGCGGTGACAGCCGCCACCTTCCTGGGCTGGAGCAGACATCTGGCCGCTGTGCTTTCCCTTGACCGCACCGACTACGGCGGCGAGGCCGGTATGGGTATGGTGGAAATACTGCTCAACGGTGTAAAAGAGTTTCTTATAGGCCCGAAAAGCGAAAAATTTGTTATAATGCAGGATAAATTCTTCTCTGCATTTTTCAACACTAAAGTTTCTATGATAGGCAGTGGGCTTATTGTTGTTGCCGTGATAGCTGTAATTTTTCTTGCCGCTGTGATTTTTGGTGACAAAAACAGCCGTGTGCGCTCTGCGGTTATGGGTGTTACATCACTGATCGGCTTTGGCGGATATTACATTTTCCATCTGTTGCTGTATGTATATGTGCTCAGCGGAGAAGCCTACTCCCTGGCAAGTTACGAGAGATATATCGGCACATACTACACCGCCTGGCTGTTTATGGCGCTGATGTGCCTTGCCTTTGCTACAGTAAACAGCAAACTGGCCAATGGTGTGCTGACCGGGTTTATGTGCTGTATAGTACTGGTTTTCGGCTATTATATCCGACCTGAAAACATTTTCACCGGTGTGAACCGACAGTCCTTTGCCACAAGGCGCAGTGTTATGAAAAAGGTGGAAAAAATCGCCCCTGCGGTAAGTAATGATGATGTTATCTTCATTTTGTGCGGCGGTGATGAGGGCGAACGCTGGTTTACCTATACCTTTGAAATGGACAAGAACTTTATTATTCCTAATGCAGATTTCACTTCTGCCGGTGAAAACGATGCCGAGACAACTGCCCTGCGCCGTCAGGAAATGAAAGACCGTTTTGAAAAATACGGCGTGACTCACGTACTGATAGACCATTCTTCACTGGATTTCATCCACTATTTTGCAGATATGTTCAACGACAGCGATGTATATGCACCTATGAGTGATGTAGGCCCCACAATGGTCAGCTATTATAAAGTAAACTATGCAGAGGATGGTATGTCCTTTGACTTTGTGGAAGGTGGGGTGGTTGATTATGATTAAAAAATTACTGTCCCTTTCCGCCACTGCTGTACTGCTTTTATCCCTTGCTGTTTCCCTTTCTGTAAACTGTGGCTGTAAAGCTGTGGATTACATCAGAGAAACCAACGCAAGAAAGTCCGGACAGTTGCAGGAAATCACTCTGTCTGATGCCGACTTTGAACTGAGCAGTATGAAAAAACACCCATCAGAAAATGGCCTTGTTGCCACCGACGGTGACCCTTTTATCATATACAGTTGCAATATGCTGCTATCCGGGGTAAGTTTCCGTATGGAATACAGTATGTACCCTGCTGATATGCTGCTGTATTGGACAACTGCCACACAGACTGAATATTCAAACAGCAATATGGCTGTAATCACCCCGGCAAAAGATGAAGAAGGTCTGTTTTATGTCTCTGTACCTCTTACAGAAGTTACCGGCATAAGAATAGACCCTACTACCGTAGCAGGCAACCATCTGGTTTTCAGCGATTTTGTAATAAATCCCGAAAAAACTTTAAGCGAATATCTGACTTTTGACAGCTACAGTCTGATGGCTGTGGGCATTTATACCCTGGTTCTGTTTGCAGTTATACGTTTTGTTCAAGATTTTTTTACAAAAAAGCAGAAATAGCTATATAAAAATTAATAAATTCGTTGTATAATAATAGAATAGATAATTAATTCTGAATTTACACAGGAGAAAATATATATGGAAAGAAAATTTATTCCACTTTCAGTGCCTAATTTCACAGGCAATGAAGTAAAATATGTAAGCGACGCAGTAGCTTCCACTTGGGTATCAACAGCTGGTCCGCTGATCCCTAAATTTGAAAAAGCCATGGCTGAATATATGGGCACAGACCTGGTTGTTGCTACAAACAGCGGCACTTCCGCCCTGCACCTCGCCCTGGTTGATGCAGGCATCGGCCCTGGTGACGAAGTTATCTGTGCAGCACTCACATTTATCGCTGCTGTAAACCCAGTTCGTTTCTGTGGTGCACAGCCAGTATTCGTTGACTGTGACAAATACTTCTGTATGGACCCAGACAGCGTACAGTACTTTATCGACAACTACTGCGAAATGCAGGATGGCAAACTTATCAACAAAACAACCGGTGCACACGTAAAAGGTATGATTCCTGTGCACGTATTCGGCAATATGGCTGATATGGAACGCCTGATGGACATCGCAGAAAAATACAACCTGTTTGTTCTTGAAGATGCTACAGAATCTGTAGGTACTTTTGTAACAGAAGGCCGCTACAAAGGCAGACATCTGGGTACAATCGGCACATACGGCGCACTGTCTTTCAACGGCAACAAAGTTATGACAACAGGCGCTGGCGGTATGGCTATCTGTCATAACGAAGCAAGCCGTCACAATATGGCTGTTCTGTCTGAAGAAGCACAGGATATGGCTAAAAAAGAAGACAACCTGCTGTTTATCCACACAGATGTTGGTTACAACTACCGTATGAACAACATCGCCGCAGCCCTTGGTCTGGCACAGCTGGAACATCTGGAAGAATTTGTAGCAACAAAAAACAGAAACTTTGCTATCTACAAAGAACTGCTGGATGGCAAAAACGGTCTGAAAATCATCGACTACACACCTGGTATCCGCTCATCAATGTGGTTCCACCAGCTGTATCTGGATGACTGCAAAATCACAAGAAACGAAATGATTGAAGGTCTGGCACAGAGAAAAATTCAGTCCCGTCCAATCTGGATGCTGAACCCTGACCAGGCACCATACAAAGACAGCCTGTGTATGCCTCTGCCAAACGCAAGAGACTATGTAGGCAAAATTGTAAACATTCCTTGTTCTTCCAACCTTACAGAAGAAGAAGTAAGAATTGTTTGTGCAGAAATCCTTGATTTGACAAAATAATTTTAAAGTCACAGACGCGAGGATACTGTATCCCCAAATAAAACACAGGAGAATTCCTATGCTTATAGAAGAACTTATTATAAATGAAGATATGCCTGTTCTCCAGGCCATGCAGTTGCTGAACGACAAGGAAAAGAAAATCCTTTTCATCGCACCTGACCTGAAGCTGAAAGCTGTGCTGACAGACGGCGACATCCGCCGCCACATACTGCGCGGCGGCCGGCTGGACGCAAAGGTGGGCGAAATGGCAAACTACAACTTCCTTTCACTTAAAGCAGGCCAGCGCAGCCAGGCAAACAGCTTTATGATTAAGCATTCCATCTATGCCCTGCCTTTGCTGGACAACGACGGTGTTATTGCCGATGTAGTTTTCTTTGACGAAAGCAGTGTAAAAGTGAATAAAGAGCTGGGTTTACCTGTTGTTATTATGGCTGGCGGCCTGGGTACACGTCTGTATCCATATACAAAAATCCTGCCAAAGCCACTGATTCCAGTAGGTGAAAAGCCAATTATCGAACATATTATCGATCATTTCAAAGCTTTTGGCTGCAAGGATTTCAACATCATTGTAAACCACAAGAAAAATATGATTAAGGCTTATTTCAACGAACAGTGCAAAGACTACAATGTAGACTTTGCTGACGAAGAAGTATTCCTTGGCACAGGCGGCGGCCTGGCCCTGCTTAAAGGCAAGGTGGATGGCCCGTTCTTCCTGACAAACTGTGACGTGCTGATCGAAGCCGATTACAATGACATCTACAAATTCCACCAGAAAAACGGCAACCTTATCACCGTTGTGTGTGCGCTGAAGCATGTGACAATTCCATACGGAGTGTTCAATCTGAACTGCGAAGGCGAAATCGAATCTGTAACTGAAAAACCAACCTTCAATTTCCTGACAAACACAGGTATGTACCTGGTAGACGGCAGAATTATTGAAGATCTGGAAGACGGCAAGGCTATCGGTTTCCCTGATATTATGGAAAGCTACCGTGCAAAAGGCTTTAAGGTAGGCGTATATCCAGTAAGCGAAGACAGCTGGATGGATATGGGCCAGCTGGAAGAGCTGGAAGCTATGCGCAGAAGACTGGAAAACAAATAATACATAGACAAAACGGATACAGCAAAACTGTATCCGTTTTTTATAGGTGAATAATGAAAAACATACGAAAAGCCACCCCAAATGACCTGGCCAGAATAGCAGAAATCGAAATTTTCAACTACCGTCTGAATTTTTACCCTATTTTTCTCAGCGACTGGTATTATTTCAATATACTGAATGTTCCTGCACGTATGGACAAATACAAAGACAGCCTTGACAGTCTGTGGGTGTATGATGACGGAGTTGTAAAAGGGTTCGTTATGGCAGAGAACCGGGAAATAAAAAAACTGTTTGTCGAGCCTGTATTACAAAGCAAAGGAATAGGCCGACGTCTGCTGGAATTCGCAAAGGCAGACCTTGGTGGAAAATATCTGTGGGCATTGGAAAAGAATACCCGTGCCATCAGCTTTTATACCCGCAATGGTTTTATGCTGAACGGAGATAAAAAATTTGAAGATGATACCACTGAATATCTTGTGAAATTGACTTTAGAGAATGATTATGATTGAAACCAAAAGACTGATTCTGCGCCCTTTTACAGAAAATGACGCTGTGGATTTATACGAATATCTGAAAGAACCAAGTGTAAACTGCTTCGCATGTATGCAGCTGAATTCCATTGAAGATGCCCTATCGGCCGCAAAGAAAAGAGCGGAAGATGCCCAGTATTACTTTGCCATTGTGCTGAAAGACAGCGGTAAGGTCATCGGGGAAATATTCTCACATCCGGAAGCTTCTGATCCGGAATCCAATGTGAAAGACACCTTCAGTCCCTGCTGGATGCTGAACGAAAACTACGGCGGCAAAGGCTATGCATATGAAGCCGCCACAGCTTTTTTTGATTACCTTTTCAATGAAAAAGGGGCGCGCCGTATATACGCCTTTACCGAAGACTATAACATCCGCAGTCAGAAACTGTGCGAAAGGCTGGGTATGCGCAAAGAGGGTATGTTCATAGAGTTTGTTTCTTTTATAAACAACCCGGACGGAACCCCTCTGTACGAAAACACAATTCAGTATGCCATTCTGAAAAAAGAGTGGCTGAAATACAGACAGAAATAATGTCTGCCACCATACTGTCATATAAATCAAAGCCACCAGCTATAGTTGCAATAGTCAAGCAAAAGTAGACACAATAAAACCCATTGGACCAGGCCAATGGGTTGTTTTTATTGTATTATTCTGCCAGCTCTTTTATAAACTGCAGTATCAGCGGCACATCCTGCCTTGTGGCAAATCTGAACTCCATGGCTGTCCCCGTTTAAGCAAATATAATCAGCAGACCAACCAGCATACCGCCGATGGCTGAAAATGCAGGCCGCTTACTGCGGTACATAAGAATTGCCTGTGGCAGTATTTCGCCAAATACAACATACAGCATAGCACCACTGGCAAAACCAAGGCTGAGAGCCAGACCCACAGGGCCGATTTCTCCAAGAATATAGCCCAGCAGAGCGCCGATAATTGTAGGAATACCGGATGATGCTGTAATCAGAACAGCCTTCCATTTAGGCATACCGCCTGCAATAAGAGGCACAGAAACCGCCATGCCTTCAGGGATGTTGTGCAGGCCGATAAGTATAGCCAGTACTATGGCCGCACCACCCAGGGCACCGTTGTTGCTGGCGTATGCCGCACCGATTGTCATACCTTCCGGTACATTGTGCAGGGCGATGGCGCAGGCCATTACCACACCTGCCACAAACAGCGAAAACTTGCTGTCGTTGTTTGCTCTGTGGTGTTCCAGATGGTCGCTGTGGATAAGTTCGTTCAGATCATCTGCTGTCTTGGAGTGATTTTCGTCTATATGAGCCACTTCCGGGTTGGTTTTCCGGTCGATAATCCGGTTCAGTATGTAGATAACTGCCACACCCAAAGCTATAGCACCAATAACCACATAAATGCCCACATTTGTTTCAATCGCTTCAACCACAAGGTCAAAGCAAACCACGCTGAGCATAACACCTGCGGCAAAACTAAGCAGCAGGCTTACCACCCTGTTGGAATCTTTCTGCAACAGGGCGCCTATCAGGCCACCAAGGCCAGTACCAACCACACCTGCAATGGCAGTGGTTGCAATCAATGTTACTAAAATACTCATATCTTCTCTCCATTATATATAAATTTATAGTCACAAGTTATGCAAGGCTAACTGCCTTGTTACTATATGATAACACACCGCCGCAGATAAAACAATACCTGGCGGTATTTTATAATCAATTTAATTATGTATTCTCCTGGAATACAAATGTAAATATTAACTAAAAACCGCTGTTTTTATTGCTTTATTTTACAAATTTTTACAAAAATATTATAAACCCAAAATTGCTCTTTGATTTTTTTAATTTAATTTGATATAATTATACTTAATAAAAGTAGTATGGAGGGCTATGGCAATGTTTAATGTAGGCGATGTTGTTTTTTATTCCACCACCGGCGTATGCGAAGTGGTAAGTATCGGCGAACCTGCCCTTAAAGGTCTGCCAACACACGTGGATTACTATACATTGCAACCTCTGTCAAAAAACCACCGCGAAATGATTTATGTGCCTGTGGATACCAAGGTTTTTATGCGCTACGCCATCTGCGGCGACCAGGCACAGCAGTATATGGATATGGTGCCTGGCATACGGCCGCGGTTCCCTGCCACACGCAACCCAAAAGGCATCCAGGAGTTCTATACCGGGCTGATAAACAGCTTTGAAATCCCATCTCTGCTGCAGGTAATTGTAAGCCTTACAGTAAAGAAAAGAGAGGTTCAGTCACGAAACAAACATCTCAACCAGACCCAGACCACATTTCTGCGCCGCGCCCAGGAAATGGTGTATAACGAATTTGCCCTGGCGCTGAACAAAACCAGCGAAGAAATTGCATACATAATCGAAAACAGTATTTCATAACAGCACACATATCTGCCCTCTGGGGCAGATTTTTATTTACGGCAAATGTGGGTTTTGATATAATTAAAGTATAAAATACTAAGGAGAAGGTACTATGGCCGGTGAATTTAAATTCTGGGATAAATATATGGATCTGGAGCAGGAAGAACTGAAACTGTTCAATTTTATTCTGCAGTTTGACTTTGGTGACGGTAACAGAGAATATTCCCTGCAGGATATAAAAGAGGGTGGCTGGCAGGCTGACGATGTTATGGCCGGGCTGAAATTTATTATCTGTGGCTATAACGACGGCGAAAACACATATCTGGCCTTCCTTGACATTGACCCTGAAGGTGGCGTTGGCTATACATTTGTGAAAGATGATTCAGAAACTGCGGTTGAATTTGAAGACTGTGAAATTGTGGCCGCCAATATATATGCCATTGTCTGCGATACGCTGATGGCTGTCTTTGAATAGCAAGAGACTTTCTGTTGCCAAAACAGAACAATAATGGTAATATTTAAATATATATATAACGATTACAAAAAGGAGAAATTGTTATGATAAATCGTGAACTTATCAAAAAACTGGCCAGCCAGCTGAAAAAAGACGGCGTGTCTGCCCTGCTGGTTGCACCAAGCAGCGACCTGATTTTCCTGCTGGGCCACAAACCTTACCTGTGTGAACGTTTCCAGGCGCTGGTTGTGACAGATAAGGAAGAGACATTCTACATCTGTAACCGACTGACAGAAGCTGAAGCTATCGGCTTTATGGACGGCGACAAAGTTTATCAGTGGATGGACTCTGACGGCTTTACAGGCGTTGCAAAACAGGCATTTGAAGACTTTGGCCTTATCGGCAAAAAAATCGCCGTAAACGGTGCTGTAAGAGCTTTCAACCTGGTTAAACTTATGGAAGCCATCGATTTCACACCTGTAAACGGCAAAGACTACCTGGAACTGACAAGAATCATCAAAACTCCTGAAGAACTGGAAAACCTGCGTAAATCATCCCTTATCGTTGACAAAGTGTTTGAAGATATCGTTAAATTCATAAAACCTGGTATGACAGAAAGAGATGTTAAAAATGAAATCGCACGTCTGTCCAAACTTTACGGTGGTGAAGGCTGTGACGGCGGTATCGTAGCTGTTGACGCAAACGCTGCAAACCCACACTACTTTGGTGACAGCGCAGTTATCGGTGAACACGCTGTTGTTGAAATGGACTTTGGCTGCACATACAAAGGTATGTACTCTGACATTACAAGAACAGTTATCGTAGGTAAAGCTACAGAAAGAGAAAAAGAAATCTACAATCTGGTTCTGCAGGCTAATCTGGCAGGTGAAGCTGCAGCTGTAAACGGCGCATGGATTCCAGACATTGACGCCGCCGCGAGAAAAGTTATTGCCGATGCAGGTTACGGCTATGAATTCAACCACCGCCTTGGCCACGGTATCGGTTATGCAGGCCACGAAGCACCATACATCCACGGTGACTACAAAATGCACCTGGAACCTGGTATGGCTTTCTCCTGCGAACCTGGCATCTATATCCGCGGGGAAATCGGCATCCGTATCGAAGACGTTGTAATCATCAACGAAAAAGGCGAAACAGAAATTCTCAATAAATGCACAAAAGAACTTATTGAAATATACTAATACATTCAACAGGCGCAGCTTTAGGCTGCGCCTGTTTTTCAGTTCAACTTTTTTTGATAATTTGTAAATGGTTAGATAAATTTGAATAGGGCGAACAGTTGATGATATATATAACGTAGGGGACGATGCCCACATCGTCCCGCAAAATTTTATATTTTACACCTATCGCGTAGGGGCGGATATTATCCGCCCGTTGTAAAACCACACAGGTTATTGTTTTGTCATTCTGAGCGAGTGAAACGAGTCGACGTGTGCCCTTCAGGGTAAGAATCTTTGCTATGGTGCAAGCACAAATTCTTTTTTACGCTGCGCTGGCGTTACTTTTGGCGCAAAAGTAACCAAAACGTGGGGGTTGCGATTCCCCCACGCCCCAACGCTGCACAAGTGTGGAATGCTCAGTCTGCTACAAATCGGAAAAAATTACAAACCTCATTCACTTTGTTCCTTCGCACTGTAATTTTCCCTCGATTTACACAAGCATATCGCCACCTGTAAGCTAAGCTACGCTTTGCTTACCCTGGCTCTCTGCTTGTTCTCCGCAGACTTCGCCATTGTTATTCGGGGAACATTCCCCGAACCCCCTTTCTACTCGTAAAATCCCAATTTGTCGAACTATAAAAGGTGCACATTTACCTTGCACCAGATATAGCAATATATGTTATAAAACAACAGGTAATATTTGTATTAAAAATTCACACAAAACAAAAAACCACATATCCATCCGGATATGTGGTTCTGGTGACCCGTACGAGAATCGAACTCGTGATACCGCCGTGAAAGGGCGGTGTCTTAACCGCTTGACCAACGGGCCATTTATATAAACGGCTGTTGCCGTTGTTTGAAAAGTCCCGGACTGGCTATTGCCAATCCTACTAATCTATATCATCAGCATTTGCTGTTATTTTAGAGAATTTCTGGCGCTATATCCATAGCGCCAGAAACTGGTGACCCGTACGAGAATCGAACTCGTGATACCGCCGTGAAAGGGCGGTGTCTTAACCGCTTGACCAACGGGCCATATATGGTAGCGGCAGTGAGATTTGAACTTACGACCTACCGGGTATGAACCGGTTGCTCTAGCCACTGAGCTATACCGCCACATATGGTGCATTTCTTAATGCTTGATTATTATAATACAGAAAATACAATTTGTCAACACTTTTTTAAAAAAAAATTTAAATTTTTTTGAGAAATTTTTAAAGGGCGTAAAAACGCCCTTTTTATGCTGTAACTAACCCTTATTTACTGCAATAAGGCCTTTAATTTTGATTCCCTGCTCTGTAAACATCTTTTCGTGTTCAGTTACAATGTTTTCCGGCAGTGGATTTTCGGCCATATCATAGGTGATAAATTCCAGTACAAAGCCAGCTTCTTTGAAATAGTCCAGGCTTTCTGTAAACAGTTCGTCATCATCTGTCTTGAAGAAGATTCTGCCGCCTTCTTTAAGGAAGGTTTTGTAGTTGTTCAGCTGACGTGTATGTGTCAGACGGCGTTTTTTGTGTCTGTCCTTTGGCCAAGGGTTGCAGAAGTTGATGTAAATTTCTTCCACAGTATCCTTTGGAGAAACAACCAGCGGAATTCGTTCAATATCAAAGGCTGTGATTTTTACATTAGGGCAATGTGTTGTGCCGTAAACAGCTTCGATATTTCTTTTTGCGATGGCCAGCACTTCGCTTTTGATGTCAAAAGCAATAAAGTTCTTTTCTGGATGCATAAAGGCTTTCTGGCTGATAAAGCCACCTTTGCCACAGCCCAGTTCCATCACCAGCGGCTGCTCTTTGTCAAAGGCAGACTGCCAGTTTTCATAAAAATCGTGTGGGTTTTTGATATATACTTCGCTGGCGTCCAGTTCAGGGCGGGCCCAGGGTTTTCTGCGCATTCTCATTGGTAAATTCACCTTTCTTTTTCTATGAAAATATATTACAGAATAAAAGGGGGTAAAGTCAAGCAGATTATAAAAACAGCCGGGGATACACTCTCCCGGCTGTGATAATTTGTTTAAGCAAGTGATTTTACCAGCATTCTATAGGCATTGTCGATTATCTGCCGATGTGAAACCGACAGATTTTTATCCTTTGCCCGGCTGGCCACCCCAAATACATTGGATATAAAAACCATTCGCACATATTGATGGTTTTCAGCGGCGGTGACATCAGTTTTCAGCACACCCTGGTGATATCCGTCAGACAGAACACCGTACAGTATGCCTGCAAACTCCATAATCTGCTCTTTTAGCGGCGGGCAGATATTGTCTGCACTGTTTTTGAAACCGCCAGTCACCTGCAATAGCAGATGGAATATAGAGCCGGTATCCTGCACACGGCCGATAATGCCTGTGTAGATAATTTCCATTTTATCACGGAAATCAGGAGTGTTGTCCATAGCCTGGGCGAACTGTGCCGCCTGGTCAGACATAGAATACATCAGCGCGCCCATAACTATTTCTTCCTTTGAAGAAAAATAGTCATAGATGGTGGCTTTGCCCACACCTGCGGCTGCCGCAATCTGCTGTGAAGTGATTTTGGAAACATCTGCACCTTCCCGGGCCAGTTTGAGAACGCCGTTGAAAATGGTGATTTCCTTTGGAGAAAAATTATTCTTCATCTTCGAAATCCACCTCGATAGCTTTCATTTCGCCACGGTTAAAGATGTTGTACAGCACCGGCACAAGGAACAGTGTCAGCAGTGTGGCATAAGCCAGACCGCCGATAGATACGATAGCCATACCCTGGGACAGTTCTGCGCCCATGCCCACGCCCATAGCCATTGTGGAGTTGGCCAGAATGGTTGTGAGAGCAGTCATAAGGATAGGACGGATTCTGTCCTTGCCCGTCTGGATAAGGGCGTCGCGTTTGGTCATTCCTTCCAGTCGCAGCTGGTTTACATAGTCAACAAACACGATACCATTGTTTACAACAACACCTGCCAGAACCAGGAAGCCTATCATAGCCACGATGGACAGCATCTGGTCTGTAATCAACAGCGCCAGCAGACCACCGGTAAAGGCCAGCGGAATTGTAAACATAACAATGAATGGTGATTTAAGGCTTTGGAACTGGGCAACCATTATAAGATAGATGAACACGATGGCAAGGCCGATCATCTTGATCATATCAAACATTGCAGATTTTACGCTTTCGTCTTCACCTGTCATTTCATAGCTGTAGCCCTTTGGCATTTCGTGATTTTCCAGCAGTTTTTCCACATCTCTTGCCACGAGGGAAGCATTGTAGCCTTCGGCAATTGTTGCAGAAACTGTGATATATCTTGACTGGTTGGAGCGGTTGATGCTGTCAGGGCTGTAGGCAGAGCCGATTACAGCAATGTCAGACAGCAGTACATCATATTCTTCGCCGTCGTCATCTGTGGCTGTAGCGACAACCAGGTCACCGATATTTTCGGTTGTATATGTGGATGAAGCATAGATAATACCATCCATATCAGTGCCGTCAAAGTTAAGTGTAGTGGCTGTAGTATTTTCTGTAAGGGCCCCGCTGACCTTCTGGAACACCTGGGCAACAGTAAGGTTATGTTTCATAGCGGCATCTTTTTTAACGTCTATACGCATTTCTTCCAGGGCTGACTGTGAGCCGTCAGATACTTTTGCAATACCTTCTACACCTTCCAGCAGGGCTGACATGCGTTTGCCCTCTGCCTGCAGTTTATCCAGGTCGTTACCTTTGATCTGCACAGAGATACCGCTGCCTGCCAGGGCACCCAGGTCCATTGTGGATTCGGTAACAGAAAGTGTTTCTTTGAATTCCGGGTTGGCAGTTTCGATAAGGTCGGCAACTTCCCGGTTGGAAAGTTTTTTATCTTCGGAAAGAACAACATAGAAAGACATAGACTTGATGTCTTCACTGCCACCGCCGCCCATAAGGGCGCCAAGGCCGCCACCGCCCATAGATGTGCCTACTGTAACAACATCGTCGATTTCCATAGTTCTCTTGGCGATGGTTTCAGCCTGGGCGATCAGTTCTTCGTCTGGCACTTCGCGGTCTACGGTAAGTGTCATCTGCATCTGGGTGGAGTCCATCGCAGGGATAAGACCCAGCGGCATTTTTGTAACCTGCCAGCCAGCAAAAGCCATAAGACCTGTTGCCAGCAGGATTACCAGCCAGCCGTGGTCAATGTTCCAGCCAAGGCCTTTTTCATAAAGTTTTGTCAGTTTGTCAAACAGGCTTTCTTTGGCATCTTTTGTATTTTTCAACATAGCTGAAGCCATTGCAGGAACAACTGTAAGGGCTACAATAAGGCTGGCTACCAGAGAATAGGCAATTGTAAGGCCCATATCAACAAACAGCTGGCGTGCCAGACCGTCTGTAAATACGATAGGAAGGAATACGCAGATAGTTGTAAGGGTTGAGGAAGCAATAGCGCCTGCAACCTGTTTTGCACCGATTACTGCGGCTTTTACCCTGGAGTAACCAAGGTTGCGCAGGCGGTAGATATTTTCGATAACAACGATAGAGTTGTCTACCAGCATACCAACGGCAAGGGCAAGACCGGACAGCGACATAACGTTAAGGTTAACTCCGGAGAAGTACATAAGCACAATGGCGAAAAGCACTGAAAGCGGAATTGCAAAACCGATGATAAGTGTAGGTTTTACGTCTTTAAGGAAGAAAATAAGAACGATAAGGGCGATTATACCGCCGTAAACCATATTGTTCATTACGCTGGACACAACCATATCTATGTAGATACCCTGGTCCATAAGCTGTGTGATATGCACACCAGGCTGTTCTTCCATAATTTCTGCAGCTTCTTTGTTCACCAGCTCAGATACCCGTGAAGTAGAAGCAGTGGATGTTTTCTGAATGGAAATTGTAACAGATGGGTTGCCGTTTACACGCACATAGCTGTCCTGTGAGTTGTCCATGATGGAAACATCAGCTACATCTTTAAGGTAAATTGGGTCTACCCCATCCACGTTCATATCTACAAGCAACAGATTTTCCAGTTCTTCAAGGCTCTGGAAAGTTTCGCCTACCTTAACTGTAAGTCTTTCTTCACCGTTGGAGATATAGCCTGCAGGCATAGAGAAGTTCTGTGCCATAAGAATTGCAGAAAGTGTTTCCTGGGAAACAAGGGCATCTATGTTGGCCTGTTTCAGTGCGGCATCGCGGGCATCTTCAAACTGTTTGATACCATTGTCCAGCTCTGCTTTGCCAGACATCAGCATAGCACTGCCTGCTGCCAGGTCAATTTTGCCTGCTTCAAGGGTTGCATATGTTTTCTTCAGCTCCCGCAGGGTTGCTTCCATCTGTTTTACAAGGAAGTTTACTCTTGTCAGCTCTTTGTCTATTACTGCAATGTCGCCGTTGAGCAATGTTGAATCTGCAGCATCGATAACTGCCTGGTCGATGTTCATAGCTATCAGCTGTTCCCTGATAGCCTTAATCTGTTCTTTCATCATTGCAGATACACCTGCCAGCGTATCATCTTCTTTAACAGCGCCGCTGGCCACCAGACCATTTACCAGCATTTTGATACCGTCTATCTGTGGCTGTATGCCGGCGGCAATTTCCGGCGGTGTTTCTTCCGGCAGGGTAAATGCCAGCAGGTCTTTTAAAGCAGTGTTTTCATCAAAGCCAGGCATAGCCATAAACTGCAGACCCATAATGGTATTGTCCACCATAGGCAGTGTGCTGTTCAGCATTTTCAGACCATCGAGAGCCTGCTGTGCACCTTCCAGCAGTTTTTTCTGGGCTTCAAGGCTGGTTTTTTCGCTGTTGAGTGACTGTGCCTGAATCTGACCGGCATCAAGCTCTGCAGATGCATTGGCAAGGGAATTCTTCAGATTATTAAGTTCATTTTCCTTGTCAGTCAGTTCCTGCTTGGCTTTATCAAGATCTTTTTTTGTCTTGTAAAGGGTTTTGTTTACAGATTTGAGAATATCATCATTGATTTTATCAATTTTTTCCTGGTTGAGACGGATTTCCACCCTGTCTTCAACAATACCGGACACATCAACTGTGGCTACACCGTCGATTCTTTCCAGGCGTGGTGCCAGGTCTGACTGTACATATTCAGACAGCTGTTTTACGTCCATACCGTCCACGTCGATGGACAGCATCTGCACAGGCAGCATATCAGGATTGATTTTCATAAGGGTAGGAGACTGCACCATATCGTCCATATAGCCCGACACCATATCGATGTTGCTGGACAGTTCAATCATTGCAGAGTCCATATTGGTAGAGCCGGAAAACTCCATAATAATCAGCGAAAGGTTTTCGCTGGAAATACTGGATATGTTTTCCAGGCCGGATGTGGTGGCTACAGCCTGCTCCAGCGGCTGTGTAACTGCAGTTTCAACTCGTTCAGGGCTTGCGCCAGGATAAACCGTGTAAACCACAACATATGGCAGATCCATAGCAGGCAGAAGGTCGGTGTTCAGCTCCAGAAAAGACACAACACCCAGCACGATTGCCAGCACTACCCCAACCAACACCGTAAAAGGCTTTTTAACGCTATATTTGGTCATAATATCTCCTTAAAACATACATTTCAATTCCGACCGCTCGGTCGGACGCTTAAATTATAATACATTAAATATGCCAAAAGAGCAATAGAATATGGTCCTTTTCAAGAAAGATTTACAGTTATTTTACAAAGTTGTGGATAAATTATGGTTTGTCCATATAGAAAGGGAGGCTGACTGCCCCCCCTTGTATTCTGTTTCAACCTATTATTGCCCCCAGCATATTTACCGCAGTTATTGCCAGGTCCAGATCCACCTTTGCCCCAGAAAAATTGGTGGTGGAAATATCAAAAGACGTAAAGCGGTTGTTTCTTATATCCGCTTTGTGAAAGCTGGTATTGGTCAACAGACATTCTGAAAAATCACATTCTCGCAAAACCGCCTTGGAAAAGTCGGCATTGCGCAGGTCTGCCCCCTGGAAATTGATATTCTCCAGCCTTTTGCCGGAAAAATCGCAGTAGCGCAGGTTTGTATAACTCCAGTTGCCTCCTTTTACTGTTACTGTGGTCATATCTATTTCAGAAAATGATGTGCCGGTTGTCTTGCAGTTTTCGATGGTGGCGCTGAACATGGTGCAGAATTTGAAGGCACAGTTCAGCAATGCGCATTTTTTGATATTTGATACCGAAAATTTACAGGAGACAAACTTGCATCTGTCAAATGTAATGGAAACAAGGTCGCTTTCGGAAAAATTCACGCCGGTAAATGTGCATTTTTCAAATTTTATGTTTTCAAGCACCTTTTCTGACCAGTCAAGGTCGGTGAATTTCTGTTCTGTAAATATCTGCTGTTCTGACATAGGGCCTCCAATATGATGGTATCTACCCTATATCTTATTATATATGCTGTGTTTTTTCAATATTTACTGTATTATGCTGTCGATTTTCTGCTGCCGCTGATTATCGCCCCTTGTTATCACCGCCGAGTTGTGCTGCCGGTGACCGCCACACAGAAAGGAAACTATTCTGTCCAGTCTTTTCAGCCGCTGTGTATTTATATTGGTAACTATTCCATCATAGTTTTCCTTTATGGCGTTGCCTGCTGTCTCTGACAGCTTTTCCATATTGTTTTCCATAAGACTGTGCCGACTGCGTGCCAGAAAGGCCAGCCCCAGTTCTGTATCAAGAAAGGCAGATGCTTTTCGGGCGGCATTTACAATGCTTTTGCCGTCTATTCTCTCTGCACTTTTCAGCAGATAATCCCTGATAACCGGCGGCAGACTGTCGCCCAGCAGTTCCACACCAAAATCGTTCATCCCATTGGCCATCTGCCCCAGCTGTGCCCAGGAG
>JAFZGF010000083.1 GCA_017555565.1 Oscillospiraceae bacterium | reverse complement strand
TTTTTTTCGAGGTTGAGCTCCCTCTCTCAAAAAAATCTCTTAGATTCCTTCACAAGCTTTTGTTCTTTTTCATTGTTTAATTTTCAAGGTCCTGCTCGCCACCTTCTCGGTGACAGCTTTTTAATTATATCACACACATTTCCGTTTGTCAACAACTTTTTTCTACTTTCTACAAGTTTTTTCAAACTTCTTTGTGTATTTCGCTATCCTTCTCAGAACAGCTTATTTATTATACCACACTTTCACAGTTTGTCAACTACTTTTTTATTCTTTTTTCGTTTTCTTCCTGCTATCTGCGGCACGCTCTCTTGAGCGTTCCTGTATTATATACCTACTTCTTCCCTTTGTCAACGGTATTTTTTCATTTACTCCACTATACACAAAAAGAGTGGTAAAACCACTCTTTCTTATGTATATTTTAAATAGTTTACTATATAACCATATCAAAAACCATATTATTTTTATCTATCAGACCAACCTTTGTGGCGCAACCCATCTTTTCTGACAGTATGTTGTTCAGCTCATCACGGGCATAAATCACAGCATCCAGATTATCTGTAAAACCGTCGAGAATAAACAGCAGTTCATGTGTGCTGTCATCAATTTTGCCTTCTTCACTCTGGCGCCATATCCAGCGGCGAGTGCGCACCTTTGTACCTGTGGCGTAAACCACCTCGTCAATATCCACCGCTTCTCTGGCTTCTGCGCCGAAAGGCAGGAAAGTATCTTCTGCTGTTGCGGTACGTACACAGAACTCACCATCCATAGTATTCAGGTCGTGGGCACCAACCGGCAGATAATATTTCAATGATATAGCATTGCCCAGGTCAACAACTGGATTAATGTGCGGCATACCCTTTTTCTTTGCTATGCGGGTAAGCAGGGCTTCAATACTGGACATAAACTTATTAGGATTTATTCCAAGTGTCTGGAAAGCATTGCGATATGGCTGCAGCTCTTTTTCTTGCTTTACCACTTTGCCTTCAAAATATTTTTCGCAGGAAGAAATGCTTTCGTTCAGCATAGTGTGGATAAAATCATAATCTTTGGAATTATCCACTCCTTTTACACTTACGAGACCAAACACCACATCCGGCATTTTATCAAAAACTTTTTCAGTCACATAAAACAGCATTTTCACATCTCCATAATATATAATACTTATTATATTGTGATTATATATCATAGCTTTGAATTATTCAACAGTGGCCGCTTTTGCAACCATATCCGCCTGCCTGCCGTTCAGGCCGATAATTAAAACATCTCTGCCCTGACTGCGAAGTCTGACAAAGGCGGGCCGCCAAGGTGCAACAGTGACTGTTTCCACATAAAGAATATTTTTCAACAATATCACTGTTTTATGTTTAAAAATATTGCCGGATGTTTTTATTATGCAGTTGCGGTTGATGAACATTTTTAAACCCGACAGATAGAAATGAACCCATACTATCCCTGCAGTCAAAACAACCGCAAGAACACTGCTGCCCCAAAAATATAAAAGCACCGCCCCGGCAAAAACTGCTGCAGACAAAATTATATACTTGCACAATGGCATAACTGTGAGCATAAAACTCCCCCCTCAGATTTTGACCCGTACAAACAAAAATAAACAGGCCACTGCCTGTTTATTTTATGTACGTTATAATTAATTTGCTTTTTTGTCCGCAAGGCATAAACCCAGCACACAGAACAGCACCAGTACAGGGTAGGCCGCACCCAGATACATGGCATAAGTGCCGATGTCAAAAGCCGCAACTTCCATAAAGGAAATTATAAATATTCTGAAAATACCCATAGCCAGCATACCTGGCAGGACAAACAGCATAATCTGTTTTTCAAAACTCTGGTGCTTAAACCGGATAAATCCTTTTGCCACAAACCAGAGTCCAAGCAGAAGCAACGGAACAGTAAATGCACGATAAATACATGTAATACCATTCATCGTTTTAAAGCACCGCCACTGGAAAGGAGTGTAGTAAGCATGGTCGGAATTTTCCATGGCCATATAGTTTGACTGTTCGTGAAGGAAATCTTCCCACACCTGTATCTGACCTGTGGTAATGTCGCTGACGGTATCTTCATAACATCGCATCTGTTGCCAGGTGAGAATTGTCCTTATACTGTTCATCGCTTCTTCCAGAACCAGCGGAACATGTTCCATCTTTATAGGTGGTGTAAGGGAGGCACGATGTGGCAAGGCATCTTTGTCTGCCAGGCGCATAGACTCTACCTCCGCAGCCAGCTGTGCCCACAGCTGCCGGGCTGTGCCGGCGCTGGAGTAATAACCCATTTCGTTGGCTGAACGGCGGATAGCCCAGTACAGCTGACCGGATTTATAGTCTCCCAAAGATGCTGTGGAATAGCCATATTTTATCCTGCTGTCCGGCCGGTCAAGGTATTGATAGAACTGCTGAAAAGTCGGACAGTCTTCATACATACGCATTCGCACATCTTCCGGAACAGAAATAAGTGGATGCCAGTCCTTATGGGACAGAGTTGTCATACCGCCAAAACATTCTGCAAACGAACCGTTATCAAAGTCAGACAATGTAAACACGCCGTAATATTTATTGTTAATACTACAAATAGTTAATACGATACACACTGTAATTACAGCAGGAACAGTTGAAAGGGCTATTCTGACAGCCTTATTTTTCAACTCTTTGTCAATTATTATATAAATTATACATATTGCAATAGCCGCAACACCAAAAGGCAACAGCCAGAAACCGTCTTCCCTGCACACCCAGGTACAGCCAAGAGCGATACCCGCTATAACAATATAAGGTGTACTGCGGCTGATTTTACCTTTGAGGCGCAGTGCCCAGCCTGCCAGAGCCACAAAGAACATAGTGCACAGTATAGGGAAAATACTGTCGCGGTAAACGCGCAGATTGTGCTCGGCATAGGTTGACGGATTGTATATAACCGCTGCAAACAGTATCAGTCTGTGCCAGTTACTTTTCAGCACCGGACTGAAAGCCATAACACATAGCAGAGCCAATGCTATCCACATAAGGCAGTTGCCCACGATATAAGGTATACCCAGTTTATGTAACGCGGCAAGGTAAAAACCAAAGAACGGATATTTGGACAGGGTGAGATAATTGTATTCCCCCAGCCAGTTTCCCGCCGCCAGAGACTGCGCCCAGCTGAAGTAAAGGTCGTCGTCCAAAGGAGCGCTGAACGGGAATATCAGCATCATCTGACTGTTGGCAAACACCAGTCTGACCACAGCCAATACAAGGCCGATTGCTATCCGTTTTTTATAATCAATGTCTTTTTTCAGCATTAATCATTTCACTTTCAATATTTTTATTAGCAACAAAATTACAAATTATTTTGTGATTTTTCTGATGCTTTCTACAACATACTGTTTGCGTGTAAACACAAGGTTGAGTATCATAGACAGATATTTCAGCACAAAAGCAAACAGTACAAACAGGCCGAAGAAGCCTGCAGAAATAACCAGCATAGTGGTTGTCCAGCCTGCAACCGGGTTGGCAGAGAAGAAGATAGTAACTGTGTAGATACCTGCCAGCATAAGAATCAGTGCCATAAGAACAGACAGAGTAATGCTGATTTTGTAGCCAATATCTGTAAACAGAATCAGGCTGTTAAGAGCCAGTTCCTGCTTTACAGCTTTCTGGCTGTCGCCGATTTTATCCACTGCCAGCGGTTTGTATTCAAAGTCAGCCACAGGCAGACCGCAGGAAGCATACACAGCTTTTCTGTAAACGGTTTTCACGCCCATGGATTTTACACGGTTGATGCCGCGGCGGCTGATAATTGAAAAACGCTGTGTTTTGATTTTGTACTGCATATCTGAAAAGCGGTTGAACAGATTGTAGAACAGCTTTGATGTAAAGCGGGACGCACCCTGTGGAACAGCAAATACAATATCGTTGCCTTCAAGGCTTTTGCGGTAAACAGACATAATCATTTTTGCATCATAGTCAACAACCGGACTGTCAAATTCAAACACAAAGTCGCCGATGGAGATATCAAGACCTGCCACCATTGCACTTTCAACACCCTGGAAAAAGCTGGTGTTGATAACTGTCAGGCTTTTTACACTGTTTTCTTCACAGAAGTTTTCAACAGCCTTTACAGTGTTGTCTGTGGAACAGTCGTTAACGCAGACAATTTCATATTTTTCAAAATTTTCTTTCAGCAGGTCGTTTACAGTTTTAAGAAAACCTCCAACTTCCCTTTCATTGTTATAAAGATAAACAACGGCAGAAACAAAATTCTTTTCTTTATTCAAGCTCACCGTCAAGTACCTCCTGTAAATCGTAAACTGTATTTATTTTGCCGGACAGAACGCTGACAAAGGCAGGTTTTTTGTTGAAAACCTTGATCAGAGTTGGGCGGCTGTCATCAATTTCACTCATCTTGAGAATAGGTTTCATAGAGAAAAGTGAATGGGAATATTCAAACCGGAAATCATCTTTCAGATATTTTCTGGCCAGCTGTGACATATAACCCCAGGCACTTTCTGGCTTGTTAGGGCAGTTGTTGCAGTTGCCAAGGTGCATAGGTGTGCAGTAATCTTCATTGCCTTTCTGGCAGTCAAAGGTTGGCAGTTTGTCATAGCAGGTCACGTGGGGAGTAAATGTAACGCTGGTAAGTGAATGGTATCCGCTTTTGCCGAAAGGCATAATTGAGAAGAATGGACCATCCATTACTGTGATGCCCACATCGCGCAGTTCATCGTTTATTTTACAAAGGATGATTTCGCACAGCTCGTATTTGATAGGGAATGTTTCAAAACCTGCCATAGAGTTAATCTGGTTAACGCTGGCATAGGTGGAGTTAAGCACATAAGGCGCTGTAAACTCTGCGCCATCTTTCAGCGTGATATGCCAGTTTTCTTCATCCTTGTCAATAGCTGTGATAAATGAATCAAATCTCAAAGTAACATTTGGCAGTTTTTCAATATCAGCCATCAGCAGATCGCGTAGAATTGACCAGTCGTATGTGTATTCCTTTGTAAGGAAAGTGCCGTCGCACATATCTTCCTTGAAATATTTTGTGTTGGAAATAGTTTCGCAAGGAATGTTTGTATCGTGGCAGAATTTTTCGAACTGTTCTCTGTTTGTCCAGGAAAAATTTGCGCTGGTGGCGTAGATTTTTGTAAAGTCGTCCTTGATGCTGTCTGGATAATCTTCACAGAAACGATCGAAATAGCCACGGCTCTTGCCTGCTGTGGAAAGAGAGCGTGGGTAGTGGTAGCCCATATGGACACGGGCCTGGTTTATGTATGTAGCACGGGCAAAAGGCACGCTGTCACATTCAAGGACCAGGATTTTTTCGCCTTTTTTGCCGCAGTATACAGCGCTGTACAGGCCATAAAGCCCTGCGCCGATTATAATTTTGTCGTAGTTCATTAACTTACCTTTGTTTTTTACTTGTTTTGATTTTTATAACTTCATAGAGAAATACCGCTGCCTGCAGAGATATAAAACACCATAGTGCCACATATGAACCGGCCTGGTAGGAAGGATTGTCTATTGCAGAATAAGATGTTGCATCCACATAACCTATCATAAAACATCTCAACATAAACAGTGCAAGCAAACTGCAGCCAGACAGCCATTTTATAAACATCTCATCTGTGTATTTTTTAAAAAGCATAACCGACTGATATAAAAGATATACAACAGCACATACAAACATCACTGGAGTGATAATACTATAGAGAATAATTGTGACACGCATAAATCTCTGCATCCATCTTGCGAAGCCTGTCAAATGATAATTTTCGATAATTTCACCTGTTTCCATATATCTATTGCCAGCAATAGTACTGTTTGTAAAATCTTCAAAAACTTTCAGATATTTATCATCTTCTTCGCATTGAATAGGTATACAGTTTACATTGGTGTAGCCCAATGTAAGACCAAGCCCTCTAAAAGTAGCTTTTAATATATCCGGTATATGCTCTGGATAAAATCTTGATACGATTGTACTTCTTTTGCTATATGCATTTTCCGCAATGGTATCACAATACATATTCACTTCATCCGCAAGTTGTTTCAGATACCGGTTTGTTGTCTGCGAGTCTTTATAATATCCCCGGGCAGCAATTGCATCTCTTAAATTAAAACTGAAATACCCGGTTCTATAATCGTCACTTGCTATTTTCCAAGGTTCAAATCTTGGATCTCCACCATCAAGATAAGGTTTCAGTTCTGCAAAAGCCGGGCTATATTCATACAGTTTTTCTCTTTCCGAATATGGTATTACAACCTGTGTATTTCCTTCTTCTCCGTGTAAACGTGATATAGCACCATAGGCATCAGCGTAAAATCCAGAATTATATTCATCAAGAGTAAAAACACCGTATCTGCTGTAATTCATATAACATATCGGCAATACTACAACAGAATAAGCCAATATCATACAAACTATCTCTTTTGTAAATTCTTTATAAAATCTTTTACATCTTACAGCTTTATAAATATAAATAGCCATTACACAACAAACTATATAAATATACAGCCATTGTCCATCTTCACGACAGAGTATGCACCAAGCCAATGAAAAGCCAGATATCGCCGCTGGGATTTTCCCCTTTTGTCTTATCAGCAAACCTACTGTTGCGGATATAAAAATCATACATATTGTATAATACATTACATCTCTGTAATATCTTGTCAAATCTCTTGAGAATGCAATAGGATTAAATAAAACCATAAGATATGCCATAAGGCATAAAAATCTGTTTTTTACAAGCGGATAAATTGCCCATGCGAATATTATGCTGCCTGTGATATACAGGAAGTGGAATCCTTCCAGATAAGGCACTTTCAAAAAATGCAAAATGGCTACCATAAGCGGATATCCTACGCCTTTTACCAATGTCATTGAACCATATTGCCCTAACCAGTTTCCATCTGCTATAGAAAAAGCCTTGCTAATCTGCATTATGTCGTCATAATGTGTACCTGCAACAAAATAAACCATAAGGCCTTTGCACAGTAAAAAACGTAATACTGTAGCAGCTACCGCAATCAAAATAATTATCTTACTATCTTTTTTATTTACTGTTGTCATTTTGTTTCCATCACTTCGGATTATATTTGCCCATAGCGTTAGCCATAAGTATTTTCATCAGTTCGCTGTTGCCTTTGATAGGGCTGATTTTTGTTGGGATTTTGCCGTTGTTAGGATATGCTCTTGTAACCGGCACTTCGCAAGTTTTCAGCCCCAGCTGGCTGGCACGTGTAGACAGATATGCCAGCAGTTCATAGGTTTTGAAAATTGGTCTGAAAGGCTGTACCTGTGGATGTGTCAGATATTTTTTGGAATAACAGCGGAAATTGTTTGTAGTATCGGTAAATCTTTCTTTTGCTGTAAGTGAAATTACCGGCGCGTGGATAAATTTAACTGCCAGATGGCGTGACAGAGGTGTATTGATAGCCTGTCCGCCTTTGATAAAGCGGCTGCCCTGGACAAAGTCATAGCCTTCGTCCAGTTTTTCAATAAACTGTGTAACATCTTCGATGGAGTCTTTGTTGTTGCCGTCTATAGTGATGATACCTTCATAGCCGCGTTTCAGCGCCCAGTAAAAGCCCATACGCAGCTGTGCACCCTGTTTGCCAGGGCCGCGTTTTGTCAGCAGGGTGTTTACACCCAGTGCTTCCATCACATCATCATCTGTGCCACCGTCAGTGGAACCACCGTCACAGATAATAATGTCTACAAGGCAATGTACCTTGTGCATTCTTGCGCGCACAAGTTCCAGACGGATGTTGTCTTTTTCATTGATAATAGGAATGCACAGACAGTATTTGTTTTTCTTTTCCCGATATTCCTTGCAGGAAAAATCAGGAACACCTTTTATATGCTTGTACTCCATCAGAATGCCTCCTTGAGATACATAACAGCTTGTTTAACCTTTTCTATATCGTTACAGTTTCCCATTTCCACAGAAATGAAACCGTCATATTCTATTTTGGACAACACCTTTTTAAGTGTTTTATACTCTGTGCAAGGTGCAATAACCGCCAGATTAGGTGCAGAAATATGGATATGGTTAACCCAGTTTTTGTATGTCTTTACAAGATGTGGGTTTTCCTTGTTGTAAATCATAGTGCCCATATCGATATTTACTTTGAAACCAGGACTGTCCACAGATTTTACAAATTCGCAGGCGTCCTTTGTGTAGTTGAGGAAGTTTGTATTGTAAATAACAGGGTTTGGCTCCATTGCCAGCACTGTGTTATGCCGGTATGCAAAGTCACCCAGCTCCTTGAAAAAGCCTGCAGCAATTTCCATAAACTGCTTTTCATCGCCCTGTGGCATATTTCTGTTGCGTGGACAGCCGAAAACCAGATTTCTGATACCCATACTTTCAGCAAACAGAATGGCTTTCTTTGTGTAGTCCAGCAGATATGCTCTGTCTTCATCTGTGCCGAAGATGCTTTCTTTCACCCCATACCAGATGCTCTGCATACTGGACACAGTAAGGCCGTATTTGTTTTTCAGCATCCAGGCGTATTCGTGGGCCAGTTCAAGATTGTCATAAGGCTTGTCAAAAATGCGTGTTGGGGCAATTTCCAGCCCGTCTATTCCCTGCTGTTTCAGGAATGCATACATTTCGTTGTCGTATTCCTTGCTCCAGGCTATATTTGAAATTGAATATTTCATATCATTTCACTCACAAATTCTTTTATATCGTCATAAACAAAGCTGGCTGTCTGGATGTATCCGTTTTCACCGCCAAAAACTGCTGCATGCTTTGTTTTAAAGTCATAATAAGGTGGTTTTGCAGCCACTTTGTTGTCAAAAGCTTCACCTGTAAGTTTAAGATGAAGAGTACCTATCTCGATAGGCTGGGTGGCAATATTCATAAGTCTGATATCATTATCTATAACTTTTTGTATATCATTATATAAATATTTCAGATTGTAATATTGGAACACACCACGGCTGTCTGTAAAATTAAGGGCAGAAAAGCCCAGCTTTTTAAACATTTCTTTCAGCTGTGGGCGGTCTGCATCAGCTTTTACAGCCCAGAAACCATCTTCTCGCAGGCTGTAGAAATCTTTGAGAGCAGGTTCTTTGGCTGACAGCTCTACCATTTTCTTTTCGTTCAGCAGAGCAGGAATATAGTTTATAAAATCATATATGAAATTTTTCTTGATGTTTTTACCGTAAAGGCCAGGCAGGCGGACGATATGGCAGTCCGGACAGATTTCCTTTACCCGATTTTCCAGCCACAGACGGTTTTTGCCATAGGCTTCCAGACCGTCAGTTTCCATTTCGCTGTCTTCATCCTTGCCGTTAGGATTTTTATATACGTCAACTGTGGATATAAGCACCAGTTTTTTAGGGTTTATCTTGCGGATGTTTTCCACAGCGCCCTTCATAATGGACATATCCATATCAGGGAATTTGTTGGCAATGAATTTTGCCGCAGGTACACCTGAATAATACAGCACATCAGGGTTTGTGCCATAGGCTTCCTTTACATTTTTGGAGTTGTACAGCCCGTCAAAATTTCCTGCTGCAGCCAGATTACTGCCTACAAAGCCTGTGTAACCTACCAATGCTTTCATAGTATATCCACCCTTTCTTTTACCTCCCTTTTTGTCAAAAGGGCATACTGGTTTACCTTATATTATACCTTTTTATATGCAAATCGTCAATTTTAAGGCATAAAATATATGTTTCCGAATTGTAAATTTTGTCATTTTCTGGCTGGATAAAGCCCTTTTTCAGCATATAAAACCACAATATATCATAATCTGCGATTTTCACATTTTAATTTATCTTTTTCGACAAAAATTTCGTCAGCACGTCAATATAATATAGGTAAACAAAAACACAAAGGAGAGTTATTATGGAAACTTATAAAGAACTCTATTACTTTCTTTTCAACCAGATTACAGATATTATTGAACAGCTGAAAAGTATTCAACAACAGTCGGAGGAGATGTTTATAACTTTTACAGATTCAAAACACACTCCACAGGATTAAATACATAAGAAAAATTTAGCCCTATACCCACCACAAAAGGCCGGTATACGGCTTTATTTTTTACTGTATTATCTGCTATTTATGCAAAATTTACTGTTTTTGATGGGGTAGTATTGAATTTTTATTTAATATATGCAATAATTTAATCAACAAACAAATCAGCTGATGGAGGCACCTTATGGGATTTACACCAACAAAAGAACAGATAGACGAAAAAATCAAAGAGCTGGATAGCAAAATTGTCAAATATACAGCTTCTTTCGTTGAACTCTTGTATTCAGACAAAGACACACCATTACACTGTGCATTTTATCCAGATATAAAATCTCTCCGTGTGAAAGATATAGATAACAAATCCCTTCTGAAATTTCTGGATTACCACAACATCAATCTTGATCCACAGACATCAATGATAATGGGTTACTATGATTTTTCAGTCTTTATGTCCGGCAAAAAGGGACATCTTATTACAAACGACAGACTGTGTTATACCACAGATGAAGGAGAACTTGTAACCATTGAATTCGAAACTTCCGAAAGATATATCAGACCACATGCCAGCAGTGAACGGTGGAGGTACAACACTCTGGAAGTTTTATATAGCGATGGCAGCAAAGAAACTTATCCTACCCACGATGGTAATCAGGCCAAGCTGTATAAGGAACTTATTTTCAATAAAGCAATGCTTATAATGGCGACGCACGAAAAAATTAAACTTTTGGCAGAGCCTGAAAGTTTTCCTGAATACTACTTTAAAAAATACGAGCCTGATGAAGATGATTTAATGTTTCTGCCTACATTTTTTGACGATGACGAAGTGAGCGATATTTTAAACACAAAAGTAGAACAAGAGCCTGTAATGGAAGAAAAGCTTACACAGGAACTGATAGATAAAAAACTCAAATATCTTGCTTCTATGAAAAACCGTTATTATAATGCATTGTCAGATTTTACCAGTACACCATACAAAGACTATGACAAGGCATTTTATCTAACAGACCCTGTTACAGATGCAATTGTCAATTTTGTGCGTATACATAAACCTGCAATTACAAAGCAAGACAACATAATGGACTTTGTAGATTACAGCACTGCCAAAGACGGTAGCCTGGGCCGGCTTCTGACAGATAACACACTGTACTACACAACAAACGATGGCCGTCTGCATACTATTGTTTACCAGACACCAGAAGATACTATTCTGTACTGTGACTATTACTCAAGCTATCCTGATTATTTTATCCGCACAAAACAGTTTTCCGGAGAAAAAAAATACAGATACTATCCTACTGATTCCAGAGAACAGGCTGTTTATCTTTCAACATTAATTTCACGTCTGGCAAATGCCTGCGCTATAACAAAGGAAGATTATATTGTATCTGAAACCCCTGATGCATATCCTATTGAATACTACACCAATGATGCTTACAAACCACAGTCTCCCGACTGTTTCAAAGTAAAACTTGACCATAACTATATTTCTCCTGAATTCAACCTTTCCAAAGAAGAAAAAATCGAAAGAAAGATAAATACTCTCCAGGAAAAAATTATAAAATCAGAACAAGTTCTTGTGAAAGTTGTTAAAAGAGGGGCTTCATCTCCAAATCTTGGATTCGAAACAGAAAATTTCTCCCCTTCACTGAAAAAATTCCTTGACAATTACGACTTGAGCGAAGTACCTACTGATGCAATAATAGGTTTCAAAGACACCAGTCTGCTGAAAAATGGTAAATATGGCCATCTTTTAACAACACAATACTTTTTTATCCCACAAAAAAAACATAGTGCGTTTATACCTTTTGAAAAGAATAACCGAATCATTTCACTTGCCACACCTGGAATTAAAGCTATCACAGTCTCTTACAATAGTTGTTTTGACTCATTCGCTGATCCTAAAGAAGACACTTTCTACATCGGCAATGAATCATTTACTAAATATTACGCAGAGTTGATTAACACGATTGCCCCTATCGTGAAATATGAAAAACAGATTGAATTGTGCAAAACAATGCCTGATACTCTGACAGACAAATATCTTGCAGACAATGATTATATCAACGATATGCAGTTCCTTACAGACACTGCCCATATTCTGCCTCAGAATATAGTAAATGCTGTAAAATCAGGTAAAATGAGATTCTACGATGTATCTCTCAAAGATTACATCTGATAATCGGTAAAAAATATAAAAAGACAGGATTACAGTCCTGTCTTTTTTGTTTTGTATACAGACAACCACCAGCTATGCTGGTGGAAAATGCTTTAGCTTCAAGCATTGAGCGAAGCGAAATGTCATTCCGGGTGACGGAGTCGACCGCCGCCAGTGGCGGATGAAGGGAGACGGAGGAAGGGAAAGTTACGAGCGGACAAGAGGGGCTTCAGCCCGTCG
>JAFZGF010000082.1 GCA_017555565.1 Oscillospiraceae bacterium | reverse complement strand
CCACTTTCAAGAATAAAGCCTCCATTTGAATACCCTCTGTAGTCAGAAACAAAAGAATTTTTACCACTTTTTTCATTTTTTAACGCAAGGTAATTCATAAAATAGTTATTATGAGAATGTCCACCATACTGATAAAGTGAATAATTTTTATCTTTTGATGTTGCTACTTTTTCCATAAGCATATCATCTGTTATCAGATAAGATTTTTCGCATTTGTTGTCCGCAAAATCAAAATCAAACAACACACCTGCAAAATCGGTGTGATAGCGTAAATTGCCACCATCAGTTAAACAGAGCGTGCCGTAATTCTGTTTTTCATAGGAATAGCCCTTTGTATCAGAAAGCACACAACCTGTATACTCTCCATTCTGTTGCTTCAATGCAAGTATTCCATAACCTATATTTCTGTCGTCACCATCTGGAACAAAGATATTGTATACAGAATATGTGGTGTCATCCAACATAAGTTTATCTGCACCTTTTAACACAGAATATGAAACAGTATTGTCAGCACAGTTGTACAAGCGGTACTCTTCCATATCACTGCCTTCATATCGCCAGCTGTGGTCAATTAAAAGCAGGTTTTCATTTACAAACCAACCGTCAAATTCGTCTGTATAACTGAACGGCACATCGGAAACAAGCAGAGCCGAGTGGGTGTTAAGCATATTTACCGAAGCCTCGCCACCGATTTCTTCTGTTTTTTCGGCTATAAGCCGGCCCTTTGAATCAAAAACAGCAAGGCCAGCTTCCAGCGGAGTATAATAGAAAAATGCAAACCTGCCAAAATCAGCTGTTGTATGTACAATGTATCCGTCTTTTTCCTTTACAAATGACAGGTCGAATTTTATATTCTGTGAGCCGTCAGTCGGAATAAGCACAGCGCTGTCAGCCAGGGTGATAAGTGGGCCCTGCTGTGTTTTGGTCACACCGCCCCAGTAAAAGCGTATATCCGTAAATGTATCTGCCTGTGGCATATTGTAATCTATGGCGGCGTCTGTAACCAGTTTATGCTTTTTGCCATTTGGGGCAGTGAACACAAGTTCCAGCTGTGCCACATCATCAGCCACCAGAGAGAATTCTGCCAACTCCGCTTTCAGCCCCATATCAGCCATAATCTGATTGTCTGTATCGGTAAAAATATGCCGTTCTGTCACAGCGTCCATAAGCTGACTGCGCTGGACAATATCAACAGTAGGCAGGCTGTTTTCATCCGAATCAAAGCCCGGTGTGGTGCAGGCTGTAAGGCTGGCTGCCAGCAAAAATGCCGCCAGAATATATTTAAACTTTCTCATAACTTTCCTCTGTAAAAATCGACATAAAAATATAATTTTATCTTATCACAGTTATAAATATTTTTAAATAAAAGTGACATAATTGTAACCAAAAAAACACAAAAGTCATTGGTTTGAACCAATGACTTTTATTTTATCTGTTGCAATATTTCTTCCGGCGGCACATTGTACAGTTTTGCTATGGCTATAAGGTTTGAGGTAGACGGGTCTGACGTGCCATTTTCCCATTTGGATACTGCCTGGCGGGAAACACCCAGCCGCTGTGCTACAAACTCCTGGGTCATATTGTTTTTTATTCTGTAATCTTTCAGCAGGTCGCCAAGGTTATGGCGGACAGTCTTTTGCTGTGTGTTATTTTTTGAACTGAAATATTTTATCCCCGAAATCAAAAATTTCACCACCAGAAAACCAAAGCCTATAACCAAAATCAGATTAATCCAAGCAAACAGCATTGTTATTATTGATGTCAAAGCCACAACCGCACCGCCTTTCTGAAAATATTCTAACATAATACAACACAAAACACCACCAACTATTGCGCAACTATACGTTGCATTATAAGAAAACAGGCAGGAAAACCTGCCTGTTTGTTTATACTCGGATATATGATTTGCAAAGGTCATTGGCGGTGGATTTGTCCACATTGAAACTGCCGTTTACATCTGTGTGTACCAGCCAATAGTTGCTGCCATCCCATTTGTAAACCAGAAACCTTGTTTCTGTAAGTACATAAATGTACTTGTGGGTTTTAAAGCCTGCCAGCCAGTCTTTTCCCTGCTGACCGCTGACCTGGGTAAGTCCATCCATTTCAAAGTGACCCATAAGACAGCGCACTGCCAGTGTAGTGTCATTTTTGTTCCACACTTTATACAGATTATGAGCTGTGTTCGGGGAATTTTCCATCAGGTGCATCTGTGGCATTTTTGAAGATTTTTCTACAGTTGCTGTATCCCGGGCAAAATCAAGGTCAATAACTGTAGCTGTTTTGCTGCAGCCTATGCGCAGGGTGTTGTAGTCTTCTGAC
The DNA here is from genome assembly GCA_017555565.1 of Oscillospiraceae bacterium. Taxonomy (GTDB): domain Bacteria; phylum Bacillota; class Clostridia; order Oscillospirales; family Ruminococcaceae; genus RGIG3102. Next base: position 7,511 of record JAFZGF010000082.1, on the reverse strand, counting down.
AGATTTACATACATGGGGTTATTCCATCCGGTTGTTCTGTCAGAGCCGAAATCCATACCACCTATCCCCATATTTAAAGTAAGCTGTTTTTCAAGCAGACCATCTTTGTATTTTTCTGCAAGATACAGAGTGTCTTTATCCTGGCGGTATACACCTTCATAAAGGCACAGACTGTACAGATTATAGCTGTAGCCGTCGATATTGTATTTGACTACATCCACAGATGAAACAAATGTATTCTTTATAAAGTCATACATCATATAGTCTGTGCCGAAATGTCCGTCTGCATATTTAAGGGAAATCATAAACTGATTTTCAGTTTCATCTGTATAGAAACAGTTCAGCATTGTTATAACACGGGATGTTGTGTTATAGCCTGCACTTTTATTAATATCCCACATACCGAACACATTTCTGTAATAATTTGTTTCGTATTTCACCGGGGTACTGAAAACATCCCCGGTAAGGCCGATGTTTACCAGTCCACAGCTGTCAGAAGCAAAATACGGCATTGTAAAACCGTTTTTACCTTTTACTACATCAAGTATAAAGAAAAATTCTGACTCCTGTGCCAATTCAACTTTAGGCTGTCTGAAAGCAGGTTCCATAGTGTCTGCATTCCAGAAAGACAGAGTATCTATATTAGCCAGGGCGATAACATTGTCAAACACAGAAACATTACCCCAGGCCACGCTAAGATGGTAGATACGTTCTTCATCGCCTGGTACATAGCCGTACATCAGCACACCTTTTGCAGGCAGAACAATGCTGTCGCCAAATCTGCGTTTAAGCACAAGATCAAAGCTGATGTTGTTGCAGTCCAGCAGGGTTATATTTTTTACTGAAACTGTCACACCCTGTTTTTCAAGCTGTGCTATTTTTTCTGTGTGAAGAAAATCAGTTACTGTCAGCTGCTGAACCTTACTTTCAAGTATCTGCATACTTTCCGATGTAATTTCTTTAACTGAAAAGAAGCTGTCAGGTACAGAAGGCAATGTGGCCCGCTGTTGTTGTTCCCCGGGTGTATCTGTAGCGCAGCTGCACATAAAAGCACATATAAAGGCAGTTGCCATCAAAGCAAAAAGTTTTTTCATATCAAACCTCTGTATAATTAATAAAACAATTATACCATATTTATTGATAAAATAAATATCCTAATAAAAAAGCAGGCGTGGAAACCACGCCTGCTTTGTTAATCAGGTTTATTCTGCCTTTTCTGTTTCTGTTGCCAGTTCTTTCACGCTGGCGATAAGGCCGCCCAGGTTTGCAATTTCGCTTGGGATAATAAGTTTTGTGGATTTACCGTCTGCCACTTTCTGCAGAGTTTCAAGACTGCGGAGAGTGAGAACTTTCTGGCTTGGGTCAGCTTCGTTCAGCATGCGGATAGATTCTGCCATAGCGCGCTGTACTGTAAGGATAGCTTCAGCTTCACCTTCGGCTTCACGGATTTTCTGTTCCTTGATAGCATCTGCACGGAGAATAGCGGATTCTTTTTCACCTTCTGCCACCAGAATAGCAGAGCGTTTTTCACCTTCTGCACGGAGGATGGATTCACGGCGCTGACGTTCAGCTTTCATCTGTTTTTCCATAGCGTCCTGGATTTCGTGTGGAGGAATGATGTTTTTCAGTTCAACACGGTTAACCTTGATACCCCAGCGGTCTGTAGCTTCATCCAGCAGAGATGTAATCTGGCTGTTGATAACGTCACGGGATGTGAGAGTGTGGTCAAGTTCCAGTTCACCGATAATGTTACGCAGAGTTGTAGCTGTCAGGTTTTCAATTGCAGAAATAGGTCTTTCAACGCCGTATGTGTACAGTTTGGAGTCTGTAACCTGGAAGAACACAACTGTGTCTATCTGCATAGTAACGTTGTCTCGTGTGATAACAGGCTGTGGCGCAAAGTCTACAACCTGTTCTTTGAGAGATACTCGTTTTGCAACTCTGTCAATAAATGGAATTTTTACGTGAATACCTGCGTTCCAGGTTGTGCTGTAAACGCCAAGGCGTTCAACAACAAACTGTGCTGCCTGTGGAACGATAACAATGTTGGTAGCAAGTAAAACGATGATAAGAACGAACAAAATAATAACTGGGAATGGCATAATTTTTCTCCTTTATATTCGAATAAACATTTTCAGCTTATGTTTTTAACTGTTTTTTACTGTGGCCGGTGAGACATACAGCGTAACACCGCTGATTTTATCCACAATTACATGGTCACCTGGAGCAAGCGGTGTATCGCACCGTGCCAGCCAGGACTGGCCGTCTACAGTTACCCTGCCTTTATTGTCGGCCGAAATTGGCTGTGTAACCACACCCGTTTTGCCTATAAGCATATCTGCGTTGGTAGGAACTGTATTTTTGTGGATGTGTTTTTTCACCAGTGGTCTTGTGAACGCCAGGGCCACACCGCTGACAGCGATAAACACAACCATCTGCACCACAAGGCTGTCAGTAATAAAGCTGGTGCCAAAGGCAAACAGACTGCCAATGACAAACCATATGGACACCAGTGATACAGTGGATATTTCCACCAGAGCCAGAGCTATGGCAAGGCCAAGCCAGGCATATGTACTGCTGATTTCAAAAGGCATAGACATCCTCCCTTTCAAAATATACTACTATATATTATATCCTTTTTTGTTTATCTATTCAACAAACATCAACTGATATAACTCTATCTTTACTTATAAAATACGACATAATAATGATAGAATTGTGAAGAAAGAGAAATTATTCAGTATTTATAACAATTGTGCCACAGAAAAAAGCAAAAGACCGCAGGATAGACCTGCGGCCTTTGCCGTTTATGGAGTAATTACCGTTAAGTATTATTTATAGTAATCTACTGCACCTTTAAAGATTTTCTGTTTTTCTACGCCAGGAACGTTTTTGTATGTGAAGTTTGTTGTACGTTCACTGTGGCCCATTTTACCGAATACACGGCCATCTGGAGAAGTGATACCTTCAACAGCCAGCATAGAGTTGTTTGGACAGAAGTCGATATCGCTTGTAGCGTTGCCGTCCAGGTCAACATACTGTGTTGCAATCTGACCGTTTGCGATAAGGGATTTCAGCATTTCTTCTGTTGCGATAAAGCGACCTTCACCGTGGGAGATAGCGATTGTGTTGATATCGCCAACTTCGTGGTGCATAAGCCATGGAGATTTTACAGAAGCAACTCTTGTGCGGATAAGACGGGACTGATGACGACCGATAGAGTTGAATGTGAGTGTAGGTGCATCGGCTGATGGGGCTGTGATATGACCAAATGGTACAAGACCCAGTTTGATAAGAGCCTGGAAGCCGTTGCAGATACCACACATAAGACCGTCACGGTTGTGCAGCAGTTCTTCGATTTCATTTGCAACTTCAGGGTTTCTCAGCAGGGAAACGATGAATTTTGCAGAGCCGTCTGGTTCGTCACCGCCGGAGAAGCCACCTGGCAGAGCGATAATCTGGCTTGTTTTGATAGCCTGTGCCAGACGTTTTGCACTGTCCATAACGTCCTGTGGGCGATTGTTGCGGATAACAAGGATTTCAGCTTTTGCGCCGTTTTCTTCAAATGCGCGTGCTGTGTCGTATTCGCAGTTTGTGCCTGGGAATACTGGGATAAGAACTTTTGGCTGTGCCACTTTGATAGCTGGACGGAACAGATTTCTTTCTGTGTAGGAAATGTTTTCGTATTTAACAGCTTTCTGTGTAGCAGCTTTTGTTGGGTAGATACCATCAAGTGTGCCGTTGTAAGCTTTTTCCAGTTTTTCCAGTTTGATTACTCTGCGCCATACCTTCAGTTTGTATTCTGGGATAGTAACACCAACTTTTTTGCCTGTGCGCATTGGTTTTTCTGTTTCAAGGATAAAGCCGCCGTAGCATTTGCCGAACAGGTCTTCTGCAGTCATAGTTGGTTCAACTTTAACGCCGATTCTGTTACCGAAAGCCATTTTTGCCAGACCTTCAGCCACGCCGCCAAAGCCTGTTGCCCAAGCGGATACAACTTTTTTGTCTTTGATGAGTTTTGCAACTTTGTTGAACAGTTCTACCATGCTTTCTGGTTTGTACAGACCGTTTTCATCCAGTTCTGGAGCCATAAAGTAGAGGTAGTGACCTGCTGCTTTGAATTCTGGTGAGATGATGTTTTCAGCATCTGCAACACCTGCTGCAAAGGAGATAAGTGTTGGTGGAACATCGATGTTTTCGAAGGAACCGGACATAGAGTCTTTACCGCCGATAGAGCCGATGCCAAGAGCCAGCTGAGCTTCCAGTGCACCCAGCAGAGCTGCGAATGGTTTGCCCCAGCGTGATTTTTCTTTGCCAAGTCTTTCAAAGTATTCCTGGAAGGAGTACCACATATTTTTCAAATCGCCACCTGCAGCAATCATTTTTGCTGTGGAGGAAACTACTGCGTAATATGCAGAGTAGTATGGAGACTGTGCTGCCAGGTATGGGTCAAAGCCCCAAGCCATAAGGGAAGCTGTAGATGTTTCTTTGCCAAGAGTTGGGATTTTTGCAGACATAGCCTGTGCAGGTGTGGACTGGTATTTACCACCGTATGGCATAAGAACAGTTGCAGAACCGATAGTAGCATCAAAACGTTCTACCAGACCGCGCTGTGAAGCAACGTTGAGGCTGGCCATAAGTTCTGTCCAGTCTTTTTCGATGTCTGTTACTTTAACTTCGTCTTTCAGACCGTCAGCTGCAACAGAAACCTGTGCAAATTTAACTGCACCAGCAGAGTTGAGGAAGTCACGGGACAGGTCAACAACTTTTTCACCTTCAAAGAACATTTCCAGTCTGCCTGAGTCTGTAACCTGGGCAACGATGATAGCGGAAAGGTTTTCTGCTTCGGCTTTTTTGATGAATTTTTTAGCATTTGCTGCAGAAACTACAACAGCCATTCTTTCCTGGGATTCGCTGATTGCCAGTTCTGTAGCTGTAAGGCCTTCGTATTTTTTAGGAACTACATCAAGGTTGATGGAAAGGCTGTCTGCCAGTTCGCCGATAGCTACAGATACACCGCCTGCACCAAAGTCGTTGCAGCGTTTGATCATTCTGGTAACTTCAGCATCGCGGAACAGACGCTGGATTTTTCTTTCTTCAGGTGCATTCCCTTTCTGAACTTCAGCACCGCATTCTTCCAGGGAAGATACAGAGTGAGCTTTGGAAGAACCTGTAGCACCGCCACAGCCGTCACGGCCTGTAGCGCCACCCAGCAGAACAACAACGTCGCCTGGCTGTGGGCGCTTGCGAACTACGTTTTTAGCTGGAGCAGCACCCATTACAGCGCCAACTTCCATACGTTTTGCAACATAGCCTGGGTGGTAAACTTCAGCAACGTGACCTGTAGCAAGACCGATCTGGTTGCCGTAGGATGAGTAACCTGCAGCAGCTGTCTGGCAGATTTTGCTCTGTGGCAGTTTGCCTTCCAGAGTTTCGGACAGTGGAGCCAGTGGGTTGCCAGCACCTGTAAGACGCATAGCCTGGTAAACATAGCTGCGGCCTGACAGTGGGTCACGGATAGCGCCGCCAAGACAAGTTGCAGCACCGCCGAATGGTTCGATTTCTGTTGGGTGGTTGTGTGTTTCGTTTTTGAACATCAGCAGCCATTTTTCGCTGGAACCATCATCCAGTTTAACATTGATTTTAACGCTGCAAGCGTTGATTTCTTCACTTTCGTCCAGGTTTTTAAGTTTGCCTGTACGTTTGAGATATTTGGCACCAACAGTTGCCAGGTCCATCAGAGTAAGAGGTCTGTTTTTGTTTGGATACAGTTCTTCTTTGATAGCCAGATATTTTTCGTAAGAAGCTTTTACTGCTTCGTGTTCGATAGTTACTTCGTCAAGGATTGTGTTGAATGTTGTATGACGGCAGTGGTCAGACCAGTATGTGTCAATCATACGCAGTTCTGTAAGTGTAGGATTGCGTTTTTCCTGGTTTTTGAAGTAATCCTGACAGAAAGCCAGGTCATCTGCGTCCATAGCAAGACCGTACTGTTTGATAAAATCGCCAAAAGCCGCTTTATCCATATCTATAAAGCCTTCAATAACAGGTGTTTTTTCTGGCAGTGGGTAGATTGTTTCCAGTGTTTTTGGTTTTTCAAGGGAAGCCAGACGGGATTCAACAGGGTTGATGATATGTTTCTGGATTTTGTCCAGTTCTTCTTTTGTAACGTGGCCGTAAAGTTTGATAACACGGGCATATTTTACAGTTGGTCTGTTGCCGCCTGTTACAAACTGTACACACTGCTGGGCAGAGTCTGCACGCTGGTCAAACTGACCTGGCAGCAGTTCTGTTGCAAATGTGTTGTCGTCAATTTTGATGGAATATGTAACATCGTCAACCTGTGGTTCAGAGAAGATAGTCTGAACAGCTGTTTCAAATGTTTCTTTGTCTACACCTTCGATGTCATAGCGGTTGTAAACTTTAACTTTTCTCAGGCCTTTGATGCCCAGGGAAGATTTCAGGTCGTTGAACAGTGAACGGTCTTCGCCTGCGTATTCAGTTTTTTTGGAAACGTAAACTCTGTATACCATTATCTTTTGCCTCCTATGTCGTGACGGTAGAAGCTTTTTTCAAAACTTACCTTATCAATGTTGGAATAAACGTTGTTCTGTGCATCTGGGATGTCCTTGCCTTTTGCAACAAAGCCCAGAACACGGCCGCCGTTGGACAGATATTTGCCATCAGCCATTTTTGTGCCGGAATGGAAAACATAGTAGAATGCATCGTTCTGACCTTTTTCGTCAAGGCCGATGATTTCTTTGCCTTTTTCGTAAGCTTCCGGATAGCCGCCGGAACACATCATAACGATGATAGCTGCGCCCTCTTCGTTTACAACTTCGATTTCAGACAGTCTTTCATCAATAACTGCATCAACGATTTCCAGCAGGTCTGTTTTCAGCAGTGACAGACAAACCTGTGCTTCAGGGTCGCCGAAACGGCAGTTGTATTCGATAACTTTAGGGCCTTTTTCTGTAATCATAAGGCCGTAGTAAAGAACACCTTTGAATGTTCTGCCTTCGGCATTCATTGCTTCGATTGTAGGAATAAGGATTGTTTCGTAGGCAATTTTTTCCACTTCTTCTGTGTAGAATGGGTTAGGTGCGATAACACCCATACCGCCTGTGTTAAGACCTTCGTCATTGTCAAAAGCACGTTTGTGGTCTTTGGAAGAAATCATTGGGCGCACACATTTGCCGTCTGTAAATGCCAGAACGGAAACTTCAGGGCCTGTAAGGAATTCTTCGATAACGATTTCTTCGCCGGATTCACCGAATTTGCCGCCATCCAGCATTTCGATGATAGCTTCTTTAGCTTCTTCAAAGTCCTGGGCGATGATAACGCCTTTGCCAAGAGCAAGACCGGAAGCTTTGATAACTGTTGGGTAAAAATCCTGTGCTTTTACATATTCGATAGCTGCTGCGGAATCTGTGAATTTTTCGTATGCAGCTGTTGGGATGTTGTATTTTTTCATCAGGTCTTTGGAGAAAGCTTTGCTGCCTTCGATGATG
>JAFZGF010000081.1 GCA_017555565.1 Oscillospiraceae bacterium | reverse complement strand
TCCGCCACGCCCAACCAATCCGGAAGCCAATGGTCTGCGCCATCTGGCATTCCACGTAGAAGAAATCGAGCCTGTGGTAAAATGGCTCAACGATATGGGCATCGAAACCGAACCAATCCGTGTGGATGAATTTACAAATAAAAAAATGACATTTTTCAAAGACCCAGACGGTCTGCCGCTGGAATTGCACGAATAATCTATTAGGAAAATTTGAATATGTCGCACAGACAGAAACAGCCGCTCTCATATGTGGGCGGCTGCACTATTTCAGCAAATTAAGTCGAGAAAGTCCTTTTGTGTTTCTCTAAAATATTAGCATAAGGAGGTGAACAGAAATGGATGCACAAGTGGAAGCGGTTCAAAGAATGCAGGATTACATTGCAATGCACCTTGATACAAATATTACACTGGCTGACCTTGCGAATGTATCACAGTATTCCCCGTGGTACTCATATAGACTTTTTGTGAATTTGCTCCATATGACACCCGCAGTTTATATCAGGCGACTGAGATTGTCTAAATCCGCTCTCCGATTACGAGATGAAAAAGTAAAGATAATCGATGTTGCATTTGACACAGGATACGAGAGTGTGGACGGTTATCAGCGAGCATTTTACAAAGAGTTCGGATGTAATCCTTATGAATATTCCGTATGTCCTACACCAATTTATCTGTTCAAGCCTTATGGAATCAAATATGCTCAAAAAAAGGAGAGTGAAGAAATGAGCGAAGTAAAAAGCGTGTTTTTGCAAGTAGTGGAAAAACCTGAAAGAAAGGTCATTATCAAACGAGGTAAAGAAGCAACAGAATATTTCAAATACTGCGAAGAAGTTGGTTGTGATGTATGGGGATTGCTTTGCAGTATGAAAGCAATTAGTGGTGAACCTGTATGCTTATGGCTTCCTAAAAACTACATCAAAGCAGGAACATCTGAATATGTGCAGGGTGTAGAGGTAGCCACAGACTATTCGGGTGAAATCCCCGACGGATTTGATGTCATCGAACTACCTAAATGCAAATACATCATGTTCCAGGGCGAACCTTTTGAAGAGGAAAACTTTGGTGAGGCAATTCAGCAGGTATGGGATGCAATCAAGAAATACAACCCTCAAAGCATTGGATATGCTTGGGATGATAGTAACCCCCGTATTCAATTAGAGCCTATCGGTACACGAGGATATATTGAACTGCATCCAGTAAAAAGTATTTAACCAATTCCAAAAAACGGCACAGCTTTTCAGCTGTGCCGTTTCTGTTTTATACTAATCTTTATTTACTTCTCTTACAAACTTGAGGAACGCATTTCTGCCTTCTTCTGTGCATTTGTAAACGCCGGCATCTTCCAGCACCTGCATAAACACTTTACCTGTTTCTGTTTTCAGAATTTCTTCTGTGTTTTCAGCAGTAAATGTGTATTCTGCTTTCAGCTGGTCAACCCAGTCAGCGTGTTTTTCCAGCACTTCGTCTGCGCGGATGTCTGCACCGGAAAGGATAGCATCTTTCAGGCTTTCCAGTTCTCTGCTTAAACGGCCAGGCAGTACAGCCAGCCCCATAACTTCAATCAGACCGATATTTTCCTTTTTGATATGGTGCAATGATGGATTTGGATGATACACACCCAGTGGACGTTCTTCTGTAGTGATATTATTGCGCAGAACAAGGTCCAGTTCAAAATTATCGCCGCGTTTTCTTGCAATAGGTGTGATTGTGTTGTGCGGCACACCATCTGTGTATGCATACACAAATGCATCTTCGTCTGTGTACTCACGCCATTTAACAAGGATTTTGTCAGCCAGTTCAATCAGTCTGTCTGTATCTTTACTGGACAGACGGATAACGGACATAGGCCATTTTACGATACCAGCCTGCACATCGCCAAAACCTGCAAATGCGATTTCCTGTTCAATTTCAGCTTTTGCCATTGCAAACTCATAGTTACCGCCCTGGAAATGGTCGTGGCTGAGGATTGAGCCGCCAACGATTGGCAGGTCAGCGTTTGAGCCAACAAAGTAATGTGGGAACGCTTTTACAAAGTCCAGCAGTTTGCCAAATGTAGCTTTTTCAATCTTCATTGGAGTATGTGTGCTGTTGAACACGATACAGTGTTCATTGTAGTACACATATGGTGAATACTGGAAGAACCAGTCGGAATTGTTGATTGTAACAGGGATAATTCTGTGGTTCTGACGTGCAGGATGATTCATTCTGCCTGCATAGCCCTCGTTTTCAGCACACAGCTGGCATTTTGGATAGTTGGACTGTGGTGCATTTTTTTCCGCAGCGATTGCTCGTGGGTCTTTTTCCGGTTTGGACAGATTGATTGTTACATCCAGTGTGCCGTAATCACAGTCGTATGTCCATTTTTTGTCCCTCGCAACACGCTGGGTGCGGATATAGTTTGTAGCTTTTGAAAGGTTGTAATACCAGTCAGTTGCCTTTTTGGAATCTTCGCTGTACAGCTGTGCAAAAGTTTTTCTCACTGTGCTTGGAAATGGTGTAAAAACACCCATCAGCTTTGTATCAAACAGGTCATATGCTGTCTGGTTGTCATCACATATGCCTCTTTCAACAGCATCTTTCAGCAATGCAGACAGAATTTCTTCCAGACTGTCTGTTTTTACAGCTTCAGCTGTAAAGTCAATGCTGTTCATCTGCATTGCTTCCAGCACACCGTTCACACAGTAAATGTAATCCTCTTTCTCAATAAGACCACTTTTCACTGCGTAGTCAACAAGACCAAGGATATAGGAATCTATCATTAAAATTCACCTTCTTCTACAAGTACGCCACCTTCTGCACGAACAGAAAGAACGTGGCATTTACCTTCGCCCAGAACTTTTTCAATTTCTGTTTTAAAAGTATCAAGGATTTCCAGCGGAACAAAAGCCTGGATTGTGCCTGCAAAACCGCCACCGTGTACACGGCAAACACCTTTTGTGCCAGCCAGCAGTTTTTCAGACAGAGCCAGTGCAAATGCAACTTCCTGATATTCGTCCCGTCCTTTTGGTGTAACGTTCTGCAGGAATCTCCAGGAAGACAGACCGGATTCTGTTACATATTTAAGGAATGTATCAAAATCGTTTGCACGCAGGGCTGCTTTCTGTGCTTCAACACGTTTGTTTTCTGCAAATACGTGCATTGCACGGAGAGTTGCTCTGTCGCCTGCTACCTGTCTTACATTGGCGATGTTTGCGTAGAATTCATCTTCATCTACTTCACGCAGGAATTCTTTACCGAAGATACGGCAAACATTTTTCAGTTCAACTGTGATAGCTGCATATTCGTCTGTCAGGTCAGCGTGGTCAGCACCAGAGTCGATAATACATAGTGCATATCCGTTAGCTGTAAGGTCAAGGTCGATTTTTTCAACGATTGGGTTTGCATTGTCAGCAAAGTCGATACCGATTACACTGCCAACAGAAGAAGCTGTCTGGTCCATAAGACCGCAAGGTTTGCCAAAATAAACATTTTCTGCCCACTGGCCAATCTGAGCCACTTCAACTGCTGTAGCTTTTGCGCCATAGTACAGATGGTTGATAATTGTGCCGATAAGTGTTTCATATGCAGCAGAGCTGGACAGACCACTGCCTGGCAGAACTGTGGATGTAACGTAAGCATCAAAGCCTTTTACTTCACAGCCCATCTGGATGAATTTTGCTACAACACCACGGATAAGTGCGTTTGTTGTATTTTTCTCGTTCTCTTTAATCTCAAGGTCTGTAACATCTATTTCGCTTATTACACTATAGCCTTCAGACATAACACGAATCATTGTAGTATTATTTGGTTTTACCCAAGCAAGCATTTCCAGATTTACTGCAGCAGCAAGAACCTGACCGTGCTGATGGTCTGTATGGTTGCCGGAAAGCTCTGTTCTGCCCGGTGCAGAAAAAACATGAGTTGCTTTTACACCAAAGTGTTTTTCAAAATTAGGGTTAACGTAGGACATAATTATACCTCTGATTAATTATAGTAAAAAATATGACTGCCACCATAAAGCAGCAGTCATATAAAACAGCGATTAAATAATTCCTGTTGCATCAAGACCTATTACAATAGCCAGAATTATCAGCCCTGCAACGCAAATGCCGATAATTGTATCCAGCTGCTTTACTGTAACATTCAGCTTTGCATACTGCTCTTCTTTCATCTGTTGCCACATTGGGGTAACTGGTTCTGAATTGGACAAATCGTACAGTTCGTCGATTTCTCTTAATCTTTCTTCCAACTCTTCATCTTCAGATGAAACGGGAATATCTTCTAACTTTTCTTTGTTTTCCATTATTTTTTCTTAACGTATTTGCGGATGTCAAGTGCAACAGCGATAACGATAACGAGACCCTGTGCGATATAGTTGTAGTATGGGTTAACCTGCAGGAACTGGAGAACAACTTTGAGAAGTTCGAATACCAGAACACCAACCAGGATACCGCCTACTGTACCGATACCACCAGTTGTGGAAACACCGCCGATTGTAGAACCAGCGATAGCTTCAAGTTCGTAACCGTTACCAAGACCGGAAGAAGCACCACCGGATTTAGCAGCAAGCAGGTAGCCTGCCATAGCATACATAAAGCCAGCAACTGTGTAAATAAGGATTTTGGATTTCTTTGTATTTACGCCGGAAACTTCAGCAGCATTTTCGTTACCACCGATAGCGTACATATATTTACCGTATGTTGTTTTGTTGTACAGGAACCAGAAAATTGCAAAGAAGATTACTGCAACAACAAGATAAAGTGGAATACCTGCAAAGCCTTCTGTTTTAAAGAGTTTGCCGTTGAGGAATGTTGTGTAAGCTTTCTGGAAACCACCGATTGGCTGTGCGTTTGTAAAGATAAGACATGTACCATATACGATTGTCTGTGTACCCAGTGTTGCGATAAATGGAGGTACATTAAGGATGGAAATGATGATACCGTTGATACAACCGATAACACAGCCGATAGCCAGAACGATAAGGAGAACAACCCACATATTCATTTCAGGCATGTTTGGGAAAAGACGGCCTGTGTAGTCAGCACGCTGGAGAAGAACACCAGCGATACAAGCTGCAAGACCAACCTGACGACCAGCTGAAAGGTCTGTACCTTTTGTGATAAGACAGCCTGAAACACCAAGAGCAATCAGAAAACGAACTGATGTGTTGGATGCCAGGTTGTTAAAGTTTGCCATTGAAGCAAAGTTATCTACTGTGAAACAGCAGTACAGTGCTACCAGAATCATAGCAACCACGATAGGGTTACCTTTAATATAAGCCACAATTTTCCGTGGAATAGACTGTTTAGTTTTCATAATATTATGTAATCCTCCTTATTCGAACTGAGTTGCAAGTTCCATAATGTTTTCCTGTGTAGCATCTTTGCCATCAATAAAGCCTGTTACACGGCCGTCACACATAACCATAACTCTGTCTGACATACCGATGATTTCTGCCATTTCACTGGAAATCATAATAATGCTCTTGCCCTGTTTTGCAAGTTCAGCAATAATTGTGTAAATTTCGTATTTTGCGCCAACGTCGATACCACGTGTTGGTTCATCAAGAATAAGAACGTCAGGGTCATTTGCCAGCCAGCGGCCGATAAGTACTTTCTGCTGGTTACCACCGGAAAGTGACTGAATCGGTGTTTTGCTGGATGGTGTTTTTGTGTTCATCTTTTTGATGTTGTCCTGTACCAGTTCTTCAATTTTCTTGTTGTTGATAGCTACACCAAAGTGAAGGTATTTGAGCAGGGAAGCGACAGAGATGTTGTCTGCGATGGAGAGAACACCCATAATACCTGTGGCACGGCGGTCTTCTGTCAGCATAGCGATACCATTGTCAATAGCATCTTTAGGGCGGTTGATAACCATTTCTTTACCCTGGTATTTGATAGTACCTTTGGAATGTGAACGGATGCCAAACAGACCTTCCATCAGCTCTGTACGCTGTGCGCCAACAAGGCCTGCAACACCGAGGATTTCACCTTTGCGTACATTGAAGTTAACGTCGCGGAAAGAACGTGGGTTAATAGATGTGAAGTCTTCAACTTCAAACACTACTTCACCAGGAACATTTTCTCTGTGTGGGAACAGGTTAGCAAGTTCACGACCTACCATTCTTGTGATGATAAGGTCTGTTGTAAGTTCTTTTGCATCCCATGTACCTACATACTGACCGTCACGCATGATAGTAACTTCGTCAGAAATGCGGAGGATTTCGTCCATTTTATGTGAAATGTAAACGATGGAAACACCATCTGCTTTAAGGTCTTCAATGATTCTGAACAAAGCTTCAACTTCGTTCTGTGTGAGAGAAGATGTAGGTTCATCCAGAATAAGCACTTTACAGTTGGCAGAAACAGCTTTTGCGATTTCAACTGACTGCATCTGAGAAACAGACAGTTCACCAAGTGGCTGTTTAGGGTCGAATTCCATACGCACTTTTTTCAGCAGTGCAGCTGTGTCAGCATACATTTTGTCATGGTCAACCATTGGGATGATACCAAACAGTTTTTTCATCGGATAGCGGCCAAGGAAAATATTTTCGCCAACTGTACGAGCTGGGATTGGCTGTAATTCCTGATGAACCATTGCAATACCCATTTCCAGGGCTTCCAGTGGGCCGGACAGTTTTACAGGTTTACCTTCAAATATTACTTCACCTTCGTCCATTTCATAGATACCGAACATACATTTCATCAGTGTGGATTTACCAGCACCGTTTTCACCCATCAGTGCATGTACAGTACCCGGACGCAGGCGCAACTGTGCATGGTCCAGGGCTTTTACACCAGGGAAGGACTTACATACACCGCGCATCTCAAGGCGATATTCTTGCATAGAGTGTTCCTCCTTATTTATGTTATATTTCTTAAAAACTGAGAAATTTTAATCTCAGTAAAATGCAGTAATTATTTACTGCATAATACTCAGATTAAAATGCTTTATATCGTGGTTAAAAAGGCGAGGGACACTCGCCTTTTTTATAACCAATAAAAATTAGTAGTTAGCGTCTACGTAAGCTTTGTCTACTTTAGCGTAGTTAGCCCAGTAGTAGTTCTGCATTTCGCCGCCTGCCAGTACGTCAACTGCTGCGTCAACTGCTGCGTGAGACTGTGCAATGTGGTCGTTAAGAACTGTACCTGTCATGTTGCCAGCTTTCATCAGGTCGATAGCTTCTGGCAGAGCGTCAACGCCCAGGAGGTAGAGGTCTTCGCCAACTTTCAGGCCTGCTGCTTCGATAGCTGCGAAAGCACCGAGAGCCATACCGTCGTTGTTACAGAAAACAACGTCAATTTTGTCGCCGTGAGCTGTGATAGCATTAGCTGTGATTGTCTGGCCCTGGTCAGTTGCCCAGTTACCAATCTGTTCTACGAGACATTCTACTTCAACACCAGCATCTTTAAGAGCTTTGATGGAGTATTCTGTTCTGAACTGTGCGTCGATGTTTTCTGGGTCACCAACAACCATTACGTAACGAACAACGCCGTCGCCGTCAACGTCGCCTTTGTTGTCAAGAGCAAGAACGATTTCGCCCTGGTATGTACCGGACTGACGAGCATCGGAACCAACGTAGCAAACTGTTGGGTTGTTGAGGATGCCTTCGTAACCTTCTTTAACTGGAACGCCGTCTGCATCGTATGCCAGAGGTTCACGGTTAATGAGAACCAGTGGGATTTCTGCTGCTACAACTTCGTCAATGATAGCATCTGCTGAAGATGTCTGAACAAGGTTACAGATGATAAGGTCCATACCCTGTGTGATGAAGTTACGGATCTGGTCTGTCTGTGTAGCCATGTCGTTTTTACCGTCAACCAGTGTTACTTCGTATTTAACTGTATCAGTATTTTTTGTTTCGAAGTAGCTAACGAGTTCATTTCTGTAGTTTGTCATGAAGTTGTCATCAAACTGGTAGATAGCAACGCCTACTTTGTAAGTAGTAACGTCTGAGCCAGCTTCTTCACCGCCGCCACAAGCAACGAGGGAGAACATCATAACAACAGCCAAGAGAAGTGATAATACTTTTTTCATTGTGTTATTTCCTTTCCTTAATAGTGTAACCAGTAAGTTTTAATCTGATTTTATCTGATTACATTTTATATTATATATAATATCATTGAGAATCATTAAAGTCAATCAAACTTTTGTCAGTTTTACATATAAAAAAGTTTCACAAGTATTATTTTTGTGCACTATGCACAAAATATCGGCTGTTTATAGCTTACTTACCACAAAAAACAAGCACATTGTAACTATTTTGTAAATTTTAGTCTGTTCGACAGAAATAAATGACAAAAATTTAACCATCAAGTTTATTTAAATAAGAATACTTTTTATTTTCTTGATTAAATAAATATTTCAGCACATAAAACCATGACAAATGTTTAACGATAAATATTTAACAAAAATAGGTATTTTTTTATCTTTTTAACATGGTTTCACAGCTATTATCCGTGCAACAAAAATGCATATTTATTTTTTTTGCAAAATTAAAACCATCACTTTTCACAAATACAAAAGTCCGCCACTGAATGTCAGTGACGGACCGTTATAATTTGAAATAATTGTTAGAAAAGTTCTTTTTCAACTACACTGAGTGCAACTTCGATAACCTTGTCCATATCATAATATTTGTATTCGCCAAGACGGCCGCCGAAGATTACATTTTCTTCTTTATCAGCCAGCGCTTTATACTGTTCATAAAGAGCGCCATTTTTGTCATCATTTACAGGATAGTATGGTTCGTCACCCTGTTTCCATTCGGCTGAATATTCACGGCTGATAACAGTTTTTGGCTGTGTGCCGAATTCAAAATGCTTGTGTTCGATGATTCTTGTATATGGTGTTTCACTGTCTGTATAGTTTACAACAGCGTTGCCCTGGAAGTTGTCTGTATCAAGTGTTTCTGTTTCAAAACGCACACTGCGATACTGCAGTGCACCCAGCTTGTAATCAAAGTATGCGTCTACTGGACCTGTATAAACTATTTTGTCAGCAAGTTTGTCCAATTCAGCTTTATTTTCCAGATAATCAACACCGAGACGAACTTCAACATCTCCCAGCATATTGGCAACCATCTGTGTATAACCGCCGTTTGGAATGCCCTGGTACAGCGCGTTGAAATAGTTGTTGTCATATGTAAAACGAACTGGAAGACGCTTGATGATAAACGCTGGCAGTTCTGTGCAAGGTCTGCCCCACTGTTTACCTGTATAACCTTTTACCAGTTTTTCATAAATATCTGTACCTACAAGGCTGATTGCCTGTTCTTCCAGATTTTTAGGATCTGTGATACCTGCTGCAGCTTTCTGTTCTTCGATTTTAGCTTTAGCTTCTGCAGGAGTGATTACACCCCACATTTTGTTGAAGGTGTTCATATTGAAAGGCATATTGTAGATTTCGCCTTTGTAGTTTGCCACCGGGCTGTTTGTGTATCTGTTGAATTCAGCGAACTGGTTTACATATTCCCATACTGTCTTGTTGTTTGTATGGAAGATATGGGCACCATACTGATGAACATTGATACCTTCACACTCATATGTATAGATGTTACCTGCAATATGGTCTCTTTTATCAATAACAAGACAGCTTTTGCCCCGCTTTGTTGCTTCGTGAGCAAATACTGCACCATAAAGGCCTGCGCCTACTATAAGATAATCGTATTTTTTCATTTTTGCCCCTTATTTATTCAAATCTGAAAATAACTCTGTTGAATATACGCCATCAGCAATCAATTTTTTGAAGCTTTCAACCACGAAATCTTTGTCTTCTTTATATGTAACACCAAACCATTTGTCGTTTGTTGGCAGAACTTTTACTGCAACAGCGTCTTTTTCAAGAAGCTGACCAATATGGATAGGAAGCAGATATTCTGCTTTCAATTCATTGCCTGTAATATTATCAAGAAATTCAGAAAAATCTCTTTCCAGCACATCCATATATGAAACTGGAAGGCCCCACATATTCATAGATACAAGTGATTCGATATCTATTTCCATACCATTTGCCTGTGCACCAGTTGGAGTTTTTTCAATACCTTTGGTTTCGTTGATTTTTGTAAGATAATTGTTATGGTCGCTCTGACAAACGCCTCTTGTTACAGCGCCATTGTCGCTGAGAGTATTTTTGAGAATAAAACCTGCCATGCAGTATTTATTGTCTTCAACTTCAGTTACAAGGAAATTATGGATATTCACAAACGCTTCTTTACCGTAATAGTCATCAGCATTTATTACTGCAAAAGGTTCATTGATTACATCTTTTGCAACAAGAACAGCCTGACCGGTTCCCCAAGGTTTGCTTCTGCCTTCTGGCACTTCATAGCCGGCAGGCAGTTTGTCCAAAGCCTGGAAAGCATAGGCTACTTCTACATTATTGTCTGCACAGATTTTTTCAATTCTATTGCCAATTATTTCTCTGAAATCATCTTCGATATCCTTACGGATAACAAAAACTATTTTGTTAAAACCTGCTTCTATTGCATCGTGAATGGAATAGTCCATAATAATTTCGCCATTAGGCCCAACTGGTGCCAGCTGTTTGATACCACCACCAAAACGTGAACCGATACCTGCAGCCATAATTAACAATGATGTTTTCATTTTATTACTCCTTATGTCTACTTGACTGACCCCCATAATTATGTAATCAGCCAAAATATTATTTAGTCTTAAAATATTCCGTCACATTATACCATATCTTGCTCTTTATGTCCATATTTTTACAATAATAAAACAAAAGCCCGTGTAAAAACGAGCTTTTTTCAACATATAATTATAAAATATATTGGCTATAAAAGTTGTTTACAATATTTTTTCTGCAAGAGAATTAACAGCCAGCACCAGTGCTATATACACAAATGGAATAACATTTATCCAGATACTGGCCTTTATCTTGCCTTTTTCGCGAAAAACCAAAGACATAATTACCGCAACAGCGGCAACAGCAAAAAAAGTTGCTCCCATCATAAGTGTAGTTTTGTACAAAATTAAGCCAAATGCGGTTTCAGGGCTACCCGCTACAATCCCCCACAGCAAACCAAATGATGACAAAAAGATATACGGACCAACGGAAAACATATTCACAAGCAAACTGATCTTTTCTTGTTTGGAATTGAATTTCCATTTTTTTCTTCTGAATAAATAGTCCAGAATGAATACGATAGCAGCTGTTACTAAAAGAATAATTATCCATGGATTCATATATTCTCGTCTCCTATATTCAAATAAATATTATTATAGAAAAAGTGGCCTGGAATAAGAATCCCAAGCCACCTGAAAGCCATTTTTAATTATTCCCACTCAATTGTGCCTGATGGCTTTGGAGTAAGGTCAAGAACAACGCGGTTTACACCTTCAACTTCGCTTGTAATTCTTGCTGTAAGGTGGTGCAGCAGTGCGTATGGAATTTCTTCGATAGTAGCTGTCATTGCGTCTACTGTGTTAACAGCACGGATAATAACTGTCCATGCATCTGTTCGTTTATCATCTTTAACACCAACTGATTTGAAATCAGGGATTGCTGTAAAGTACTGCCATACTTTGCCTTCAAGACCATTTTTTGCAAATTCTTCACGGAGGATAGCATCTGATTCTCTTACTGCTTCAAGACGGTCACGTGTGATAGCACCCAGACAGCGAACACCAAGGCCTGGGCCTGGGAATGGCTGACGGTATACCATGCTGTGTGGCAGACCAAGAGCCTCGCCAACAACTCTAACTTCATCTTTGAACAGAATTCTAACTGGTTCAACAAGACCGAATTTCATATCTTCTGGCAGACCACCTACATTGTGGTGAGCTTTAACACCGTCAGATTCGAGGATATCAGGCCAGATTGTACCCTGTGCCAGGAATTCGATACCTTCCTGTTTGCGTGCTTCTTCTTCGAATACGCGGATAAATTCAGCGCCGATGATTTTACGTTTTTCTTCTGGAGCAGAAACGCCTGCCAGTTTGTCAAGGAAACGATCAACAGCGTCTACATAAACAAGGTTAGCATCCATTTCATCACGGAATACTTTAACAACCTGTTCAGGTTCACCTTTGCGCAGAAGACCATGGTTTACATGAACGCAAACCAGCTGTTTGCCGATAGCTTTGATAAGCAGTGCTGCAACTACAGAAGAGTCTACACCACCAGAGAGAGCAAGCAGAACTTTTTTATCGCCTACCTGTGCTCTGATTTCTTCAACCTGCTGTGCAATATATGCATCAGCCAGTTCTTTTGTGTTGATACGGGCCATTGATTCTGGACGTACACTAAGCATATAATATCCTCCGTTTTATAATAGGGAAATCCCAAATAAATTTTTCTATGATACTACATTATATATTATTTTTTTTCAATGCGCAACAAAAATTTTTGTAGGAAACATTAATTTTTTACGTTTTTTTTGGTGATTTAATATAAATTTTAAAGTTGCAAATTCAACTTTACACCATCTTCAAACCAAACTTTACTTATTTGCAAAAAGTTTTACAACCGGTTCAAGTCCTTCGTTTTTATAGGCAGTGCAGAGATGAATTTCTACATCTGGGTTAAGTTTCTTTACATCGCAGATAAATCTGTCTATATCAAAGTTTGTATATGGCGCAAGATCTATTTTATTGAGCAGAACAACATTGGCTGTAGCGAACATATTAGGATATTTCAGGGGTTTGTCATTACCTTCTGTAGTGCTGGCAACACATACACGCATATGTGCGCCAATCTGAAATGCAGCAGTACACACAAGATTACCGATGTTGTCAACTACAACTGTGTCAATGCCATCAAGGTCCAGTTCCTCCAGGCCATGTTGTACCATATCTGCTTCCAGATGACAGGCACCTTCTGTGTTGAGCTGAATTGTACGTACACCGATTTCAGCCATACGCTGTGCATCAAGGTCTGTAAAAAGGTCTCCTTCGATAACAGCTATTCTGCTTTTGTCAATTTCAGGGCTGGCCAGAACATTTTCCAACACGGTTGTTTTTCCACTGCCAGGTGTGCCCAGAAAATTAATCATTCTGATACCTTTTGCTGCCAGCATTTCTCTTGTCTGCTGTGCCAGTTCATCATTTTTAATAAGCACATTTCTGTTTACAGTAATTGTTTTCATATATCTCTATTCTCCCTTGAAAGTTTTGACATACATCTGTGTAGGGCCAGTAATCGACACATCCTTCTCAATGCGTATATAGGCTTCTTCCATACAGGTGTCCCTTTTCATAACATCAAAATAAAAATTGAGCTGACTTTCGTTCACGCATGAATATTCACCAACAGAAATTACTATTTCGTAAACCTTGGTTATGTCGTTCAAGGCAGCTGCTTCGGTTACTATATCAACTATTTCTCGACATACCGAACCTTCGTGCATAGTCAGTTCTCCTTTATTTTTTCTTTGTTTTTACAAAAACATCTCGCTGGTCTGGAATCATTTCTCTTACATCAAATTTGCATTTGTTCACACACTGTCCGCATCCGATGCAGTTTTCATATCTGAAGACCAGTTCTTTCTTTTCTTTGTCATAAAAAGTTGCATCAGTTGGGCAGAATTTACCACAAAGGTCACAACCAACACATCTGTTGATATCTATAACCTTTGGGCTGTAATACGCACGTGTAAAAATCTTGCTCAAACCGCCGTTTCTATATCCTTCATAAAGAAGACAGCAGTCTGTACAGCAGTTACAGATTACCATTTCATCCTTGTTGGCATCATTGTTATGATGGAATGTGGTATGTACACAGCCCTTTGCCCGGAACTCATCAACCATATTCTGTGCTTCTTCCAGGGTAAGATGACGTGCTATGCCATTTTCTTCCAACTGTGTAGCAATAGAGCCCAGAACAATACAGCCTTCAATCGGCAAACCATAATCACAACTTTCGCCACTGTTGATATTTTTATACTGTCGGCAAAAGCAGTTGCCAACCGCAATTTCGTTTTCGTATTTCTTCAGCAGCCGGTGAACATCGCTGGAAATATAAACTTGTTGCTGGGTTTCAAGGGGCTGGTTCAGAACTACTTCCCTGCCCTTGTTGATAACGTTACCTATTCTCGGAGCATCGCCTCGCTCCAGTTTCTTTTCACCTTTAAGGTTTGTGAGATAGCGGATAGGACCGTAATTCACTTTTTTCAGCAACCGCCAGAAACTCATAAACTTATTGATAATAGCCGCTCTTTCTTCTGTCAGAGGACCTGCTACTGTAAACTCTACCCAGCCAGGAAAAATAGGTGAAAGTTCATACAACTCCCTGTTTTTTTCATCATATGGATGGAAAAAGCTGTATTTTTTGATTGAATTTTCCCAGAAAAGCTGCCATTCTTCTGAGTCTCCACCGTACATTTCGTGATATATTTCTTCCAGTTCAGGAATGGTGTGCACATCCTGGCCAGCTTTCAGCAGATAATCCAGCACTTTTTCATTCATTGCAAGGCCAAACATTTCAATAATAGGTTTTGCCGCAGGAACAGAAGCAGTTGATTTAGAATTCATAAGTGCTATAAGTTCTTTGACTTTCTTTTCAGGTAATGCCATAATCTGTCTCCGTTATTTGTTTTCAAAATCTTATGATATGTTTTTTAATACCATTAATTTTATCACAAAATTGAATTTATGTAAACAAAAACACCGGCCGTATAATGCGGCCGGTGATATGTATATAATTAGACGTTGGAATCGCCCAGTGAGTAGTTGGATTCTTCTTTTGTAACCATAATATCGTGTGGGTGGGATTCTTTCAGACCAGCACCTGTGATTCTTACGAATACGCCATCTCTGTTGAGGTCTTTGATTGTAGGAGTACCGCAGTAACCCATACCGGATTTAAGACCACCAACCAGCTGGTAAACATTGTCTCTCAGCAGGCCACGGTAAGGAACCATACCTTCAACGCCTTCTGGAACAAATTTAGCTTTGCCATCCTGGAAGTATCTGTCGTTGGAACCGTTTGACATAGCAGCAGATGAACCCATACCACGGTATGTTTTGAATGTTCTGCCTTTGTAGATTGTTGTTTCGCCTGGAGCTTCTTCTGTACCAGCAAACAGGGAACCGATCATAACAGCGGAAGCACCTGCAGCGATAGCTTTTGTGATATCACCAGAGTATTTGATACCGCCGTCAGCGATTACAGGAATACCGTATTTTTCGCCAACTTCAGCACAGTCCATAACAGCTGTCAGCTGTGGAACACCGATACCTGCAACAACACGTGTTGTACAGATGGAACCAGGACCGATACCTACTTTAACGATATCTGCGCCAGCTTTGATAAGAGCTTCACAAGCTTCTGGTGTAGCAATGTTACCAGCCATCAGTGTGATGTGTGGGAATGCTTCTTTCAGTTTTGCAACTGCGTTGAGAACACCCTGGCTATGACCGTGAGCTGTATCGATAGACAGAAGGTCAACACCTGCATTTACAAGAGCTGTAGCTCTTTCCATCATATTGTTTGTGATACCTACTGCAGCACCACAGAGCAGTCTGCCTTTTTCATCTTTTGCAGAGTTTGGATACATAACTCTTTTTTCGATATCTTTGATTGTGATAAGACCTTTGAGAACGCCGTTTTCGTCAATCAATGGCAGTTTTTCTACTTTATGTTCTTTGAGAAGCAGTTCTGCATCATCAAGAGAAATGCCAGGAGCTGCTGTAACAAGGTTGTCTTTTGTCATAACTTCGCTGATTGGACGGTTCATATCCATTTCGAAGCGCATATCCCTGTTTGTGATAATACCAACCAGAACTTTGTTTTCGTCTACAATTGGTACACCGGAAATACGATAGCGAGCCATAAGAGCATCTGCTTCGTATACTTTATGATCAGGGCTCAGGTAAAATGGGTCTGTAATAACACCGTGTTCACTTCTTTTTACTTTGTCAACTTCTGCAGTCTGAGCTTCGATAGACATATTTTTGTGGATGATGCCGATACCGCCTTCTCTGGCGAGAGCGATAGCCATTCTGGATTCTGTAACAGTATCCATAGATGCAGACATAAGTGGTACATTCAGTGTGATTTTGTCGCTGAGTTTTGTAACTGTGGAAACATCTGCTGGCACAACCTGTGAGTGCTGTGGAATAAGCAGAACGTCATCAAAAGTCAGTGCTTCTTTCAAAATTTTACTCATTTTACTTTTCTCCTTATTATTTATTCATTGGTTTAAAAATAATAAACCCTCTGTAAATAGGAATACTTATGTGGATTCGCGCTATGGTGAGCTTATTTACAGAGGTTTTATTGGCTGATAAACAGATAAAAAAATACTATAAGATTTTAATAAAAAAATAAGACAATTAAATATATAATATTGAACTGCCTTATAATTAAAATCTGTACTAAATATTTTTTCATATTATACGACTTAAACCGCCAAATATCAAGGAGTTTCGGTATTTTCTCAGTTTTGCATAAAACTAATCAACAAAAAGCCCCTTTACTTATGTAAAGGGGCTATAATGTTTAATTATTGTAACTTGTCGAAATGTAAATTATTCGATGATAGATACAACAACGCCTGAACCAACTGTTCTGCCGCCTTCACGGATAGCGAAACGGAGACCTTCTTCGATAGCGATTGTTGTGATCAGTTCAACTGTCATTTCAACGTTGTCACCAGGCATGCACATTTCTGTGCCTTCTGGAAGGTTGATAACGCCTGTAACGTCTGTTGTTCTGAAGTAGAACTGTGGACGGTAGTTGTTGAAGAATGGAGTATGACGGCCACCTTCATCTTTTTTCAGTACGTAAACCTGACCAACAAATTTTGTGTGTGGGTTGATTGAACCTGGTTTGCAGATAACCTGACCACGTTCGATTTCAGATCTCTGAACACCACGGAGCAGAGCACCTACGTTGTCACCAGCTTCTGCGAAGTCCAGCAGTTTGCGGAACATTTCGAGACCTGTAACTGTTGTAGATTTCTTTTCTTCTGCGAGACCAACGATTTCAACAACTTCACCAACTTTGATTGTACCACGTTCTACTCTACCTGTAGCAACTGTACCACGGCCTGTGATTGTGAATACGTCTTCAACTGGCATAAGGAAAGGCAGATCAGCTTTTCTTTCTGGAGTTGGGATGTAAGAGTCAACAGCATCCATCAGTTCGCGGATACATGCGTATTCTGGAGCATTGTAGTCTTTGGAATCGGAAGATGTTACGCCCAGAGCTGTACCTTTGATGATTGGTGTGTCATCGCCTGGGAATTCGTATTCGTTGAGCAGATCACGGATTTCCATTTCAACGAGTTCGAGCAGTTCTTCGTCGTCAACCTGGTCAACTTTGTTCATGAATACTACGATGTAAGGAACGCCAACCTGACGGGAAAGCAGGATGTGTTCACGTGTCTGAGGCATTGGGCCGTCAGCGGAAGAAACAACGAGGATAGCACCGTCCATCTGTGCAGCACCTGTGATCATGTTTTTAACATAGTCAGCATGGCCTGGGCAGTCAACGTGAGCGTAGTGTCTGTTGTCTGTTTCGTATTCAACGTGTGATGTGTTGATTGTGATACCACGTTCTCTTTCTTCTGGAGCTTTGTCGATGTTAGCGTAGTCCTGAGCTTCAGCGTAACCTCTCAGAGAGAGAACTTTTGTGATAGCAGCTGTAAGAGTTGTTTTACCATGGTCAACGTGACCGATAGTACCGATGTTTACATGTGGTTTGCTTCTTTCAAATTTAGCTTTTGCCATTGTAAGAAATCCTCCTAAAAAATTATAAGAAATGTTGTTTATAATTTTATCAATTTTACGGGGAAAAATCAAGTATTTCCCCGATAATTATTGACTAAATCAACGATTAATCGTTATTTGATTAATCTTTCTTTGCTCTGCTGGACATAATGCCTTCAGCAATTGATTTTGGAACTTCTGTGTAGTGTGAAGGTTCCATTGCGTAGTTACCACGGCCCTGTGTTTTTGAACGCAGGTCTGTTGCGTAACCAAACATGTTCTGAAGTGGAACCAGAGCATTGATCTGTGTTGCACCTGTACGTGTTTCTGTACCCTGAATCATACCACGACGGCTGTTAAAGTCACCCATAACGTCGCCCATGTATTCATCTGGAACGATTGTAGAAACTTTCATAACAGGTTCAAGGATAACTGGGTTTGCTTTTCTCATAGCTTCTTTGAAAGCCATAGAAGCAGCAATCTTAAATGCCATTTCAGAAGAGTCAACTTCATGGTATGAACCGTCGTACAGTTCAACTTTTACGTCAACTACTGGGTAGCCTGCCAGAACACCGGCCTGCATTGCACCCTGGATACCCTGGTCTACTGGACCAATGTATTCTTTTGGAATAGCACCACCAACAACAGAGTTGATAAATTCGTAGCCTTTGCCTGGTTCGTTTGGTGTAAGACGGATTTTAACATGACCGTACTGACCTTTACCACCGGACTGACGAGCGTATTTCATATCAACATCAGAGTTAGCTTTAACTGTTTCTCTGTAAGCAACCTGTGGAGCACCAACATTAGCTTCTACTTTGAATTCACGCAGCAGACGGTCAACGATGATTTCCAGGTGAAGTTCACCCATACCAGCGATGATTGTCTGACCTGTTTCTTCGTCTGTGTAAGTTTTGAATGTTGGGTCTTCTTCTGCCAGTTTAGCAAGGGCAATACCCATTTTTTCCTGGCCAGCTTTTGTTTTTGGTTCGATAGCTACACGGATAACTGGTTCTGGGAATTCCATGGATTCCAGAATTACTGGGTGTTTTTCATCACACAGTGTGTCACCTGTAGTTGTATTTTTAAGACCTACTGCAGCAGCGATATCACCTGCGTAACATACGTCGATGTCCTGACGGTGGTTAGCGTGCATCTGCAGAATACGGCCCATTCTTTCTCTGTTGTCTTTTACAGAGTTGTAAACTGTTGAACCAGCTTCTACTTTACCGGAGTAAACACGGAAGAAGCAGAGTTTACCTACAAATGGGTCAGTAGCAATCTTGAATGCCAGAGCTGCGAATGGAGCTGTGTCATCAGATGGTCTTGTTTCTTCTTCTTCAGTTTCTGGGTTAACACCTTTGATAGCTTCGATGTCTGTTGGAGCAGGCATGTAGTCTACTACAGCGTCCAGCAGCTGCTGAACACCTTTGTTTCTGTAAGATGTACCACAGATTACTGGTACGATTTCGTTAGCGATTGTAGCCTTACGGATAGCCTTTTTCAGGTCAGCCATAGGGATTTCTTCGCCTTCCAGATAAAGCATCATAAGTTCTTCATCTGTTTCAACGATAGCTTCGATCATAGCTGCACGGTATTCTTCAGCCTGATCAGCAAATTCTGCAGGAATTTCAACTTCCTGGTAACCTTTTGTAATGTCTTTATCGTAAACGATAGCTTTCATTTTCAGAAGGTCAACCATACCTACGAATGTATCTTCTGCACCCATTGGAATCTGAAGTGGAACAGCATTACATTTAAGGCGTTCTTTGATCATACGCAGAACGTTGTAAAAGTCTGCACCCATGATGTCCATTTTGTTAACATAGATCATTCTTGGTACGCGATATTTGTCAGCCTGACGCCATACAGTTTCAGACTGTGGTTCTACACCGCCTTTTGCACACAGAACTGTTACAGAACCGTCGAGAACACGCAGTGAGCGTTCTACTTCTACTGTAAAGTCAACGTGGCCAGGAGTGTCGATGATGTTGATTCTGTGACGGTTTTTCTTGATGTCAGCAGCTTCTTTGTTATCAGTGTGTGCCCAATAACATGTTGTAGCAGCGGAAGTGATAGTGATACCACGTTCCTGTTCCTGAGCCATCCAGTCCATTGTAGCAGAACCATCATGTGTT
Source organism: Oscillospiraceae bacterium (assembly GCA_017555565.1). GTDB lineage: Bacteria > Bacillota > Clostridia > Oscillospirales > Ruminococcaceae > RGIG3102. The sequence continues at coordinate 4,606 of JAFZGF010000081.1, read as the reverse complement.
TCACCAATTTTGTGGTTAACACCTGTGAAGTAAAGAATACGTTCTGTTGTTGTAGTCTTACCGGCGTCGATGTGAGCCATGATACCGATATTTCTGGTCATTTCCAGTGAAACGTCTCTTGCCATTTTGCCTCCTATATTTATTATGCCAGCCCGGAGGCTTTACGCCGCCAGGCCTGTGCAAAAGTGTAGATTAATATCTGTAATGAGCAAATGCTTTGTTTGCTTCTGCCATTTTGTGTGTGTCTTCGCGTTTTTTGCATGCGCCGCCTGTACCGTTAGCTGCATCCATGATTTCGCCAGCCAGTCTTTCGCGCATTGTTTTTTCGTTTCTGTTTCTTGAGTAAGTTGTGAGCCAACGCAGACCCAGAGTCTGTCTTCTTTCTGCTCTAACTTCCATTGGAACCTGATATGTTGCACCGCCTACACGACGTGCTTTAACTTCCAGCAATGGCATGATGTTTTCCATTGCTTTTTCAAATACTTCAAGTGGTTCGTTGCCTGTTTTAGCTGCTACGATATCGAATGCATCGTAAACAATTTTCTGAGCAACGCCTTTTTTGCCATCCAGCATAATGCTGTTAACAAGTTTAGTAACGAGTTTTGAGTTGTACATTGGATCAGCAAGTACATCTCTTTTTGCAATATTACCTCTTCTTGGCACCGTTCTTCCCTCCTTCATTAATTTTGATGATATCTTTGGTACTCAAAAGTGTAAAAAAACTTCTGTCTGCAGAAAAGGGGTGAATATATATCTATATATAAAACCCTTTTGGGCATTTAAATGTCATTTTACTTTAAAAAATTGTGTTTTGGTTTAAGCAACTGATGAAAAATTATTTTTTACCAGCTTTTGGACGTTTAGCACCGTATTTGGAACGGGACTGCATTCTTTTTGCAACGCCCTGTGTATCCAGTGTACCACGGATTGTATGGTAACGTACACCTGGAAGGTCTTTAACACGACCGCCACGGATAAGAACAACAGAGTGTTCCTGCAGGTTGTGGCCGATACCTGGAATGTAAGATGTTACTTCGATACCGTTGGAAAGTCTAACTCTAGCTACTTTTCTCAGAGCGGAGTTTGGTTTCTTAGGTGTCATTGTTCTAACAGCTGTACATACACCACGTTTCTGTGGAGCAGACTGGTTTGTAGCAACTTTTTTGTGGCTGTTGTAACCTTTCTGCAGTGCAGGAGCTGTAGATTTCTTTACCAGAACTTCTCTACCATTGCGAACCAATTGGTTAAATGTTGGCATTTTAATTTCCTCCTATTACATTTTATATATAGACCGTACGCTTGTCTCTATACTGAAACAAGACACACTTAATTGGCGCAAACTTAACTGCGCCACAAACTATTATACGGTTTGGGCGCAGTTATGTCAATAGTTATTTTATATAATTTTTATAATTTTTCAGCTTAATTTCCGGCAATTTCCACATTTTCTTCTGTTGCTTCATCTTCAACAGCAACTGTAGAACCAGCTGGAATAAGTTTACCAAGGATAACGTTTTCTTTCATACCCTGGAGCATATCAACTTTACCGCGGATAGCTGCATCTGTGAGTACTTTTGTTGTTTCCTGGAAGGATGCTGCAGACAGGAAGGATTCTGTAGCAAGAGCTGCTTTTGTGATACCAAGGATGATATCTGTAGCTTTTGGTTCTACGAGGCCTTCTTCGCCAGCGGCTGTTCTGTCTTTGATTTCTTCCAGTTTGATTTTGTAATCCTTGTAGTCAACCAGTGCACCACCGATAAGGTCTGTGGAGCCTGCTTCTTCAACTTTAACTTTCTTCATCATCTGACGAACGATAACTTCGATGTGTTTGTCGCTGATTTCAACACCCTGTACACGGTAAACCTTCTGTACTTCCTGGATGATGTAATCTTCAACAGCTGTTCTGCCCTTGATAGCAAGGATGTCAGCAGGTGCTGCAGAACCTTCTGTCAGGTATGCACCTTTTTCAACTGTTGCACCGTCAAATACTGCTGGTGAAAGTCTCTGGTCGAATGGGATAAGGTACTGTTTTTCACATGGAGCACCGTTGTCATCGAAACCTTCGATAACAGCATAAGTACCTTTCTTAGTCTGGTCAATTCTTACACGGCCAGCGATTTCGGACATGATGGAAATCATCTTAGGACGACGTGCTTCAAACAGTTCTTCAACACGTGGAAGACCCTGTGTGATGTCAGCTGCGGAAGCGATACCACCAGTATGGAAAGTACGCATTGTCAGCTGTGTACCAGGTTCACCGATAGACTGAGCTGCGATTGTACCAACAGCGTCACCGATGCGAACACCCTGCCAGTCGGACAGAGAAGCACCGTAACATTTTGCACAAACGCCAACGCCTGATTTACAGTTGAGAACTGAACGGATTTCGATTTCGATATCCTTAGGATCGTATTTGCCTGTTTCTTCATCAAGTTTGCCGAATGCTTTGATGATTCTGTCGATATCGCCTGCATCCATCATCTTGTCTTTGGAAACAACCAGTTCGCCTGTTACTGGGTGGAACAGATCGTGAACTGTGTAACGGCCCAGGAGTCTGTCTGCCAGTGGTTCGATTACGCTGTTGCCATCGCGGATTTCTTTAACAACGATACCATGTTTTGCACCACAGTCGTGTTCACGGATGATAACATCGTGTGAAACGTCAACAAGACGACGTGTCAGGTAACCGGAGTCAGCTGTACGCAGAGCAGTATCAGCCAGACCTTTACGGGCACCACGTGCAGAAATAAAGTATTCCTGAATGTTAAGACCTTCACGGTAGTTAGCTTTGATTGGGATTTCGATAGTTCTACCTGATGTGGAAGCGATAAGACCACGCATACCAGCCAGCTGTTTGATCTGGTTCATAGAACCACGAGCACCGGAGTCAGCCATCATCCAGATTGGGTTACGTGCGTGCATATTTTCCTGCAGAGCTTTGGAAACAAGGTCAGTTGTTTTGTTCCAAATATCGATAACAGATTTGTATCTCTGTTCTTCGCTCAGCAGACCGCGTTCATACAGTTTACGTGTACGTGCAACCTGTGCTTCAGCGTCAGCCAGCAGTTCTTTCTTTTTAGGTGGAACTGTAGCGTCGCAGGCAGCAACTGTGATAGCGCCTTTTGTGGAGTATTTAAAGCCCTGGGATTTGATTTCGTCCAGAACCTGTGAAGCAATTTTTGTGCCGTGCATTTCGATACATTTTGTAACGATGTTACCCAGCTGTTTTTTGCCTACGATAAATTCGATTTCAAGTTTGAGGGCGTTTTCTCTCTTGCTTCTGTCAACATAGCCAAGGTCCTGTGGAATTGGTGTGTTGAAAATCAGACGGCCCACTGTTGTGTCAACGATCTGTGTGATTTTTTCACCATTCCATTCGCCTGAACGACGGATTTTAACTTTAGCGTGGAGAGTTACATAACCTTCTGCATAAGCCATAAGAGCTTCGTTTTCATCGCGGAAGATCATACCTTCGCCTTTGTCCCCATCGTTAACCATTGTCAGGTAGTAGGAACCCAGGATCATATCCTGTGAAGGAACAGCAACTGGAGAACCGTCAGACAGTTTCAGCAGGTTGCCGGAAGCCAGCATAAGATTTCTAGCTTCTTCCTGTGCTTCCTGGGACAGTGGTACGTGAACAGCCATCTGGTCACCGTCAAAGTCAGCGTTGTAAGCTGTACATACCAGTGGGTGCAGTTTAAGTGCACGGCCTTCAACCAGAACCGGTTCGAATGCCTGGATACCCAGACGGTGAAGTGTAGGAGCACGGTTGAGAAGAACTGGATGACCTTTGATAACTGTTTCCAGCGCATCCCATACTTCTGATTTTGCTCTTTCTACAACTTTTTTAGCGGATTTGATGTTTGTAGCGTAGCCTTTGTCAACCAGTTCTCTCATAACAAATGGTTTGAAGAGTTCCAGTGCCATTTCTTTTGGCAGACCACACTGATACATTTTCAGTTCAGGACCAACAACGATAACTGAACGGCCGGAGTAGTCAACACGTTTACCCAGCAGGTTCTGACGGAAACGACCCTGTTTACCTTTCAGCATATCTGAGAGGGATTTAAGTGGTCTGTTTGATGTGCCGCCAGTTACTGCACGGCCACGACGGCCGTTGTCGATAAGGCTGTCTACAGCTTCCTGCAGCATACGTTTTTCGTTTCTAACGATGATGTCTGGTGCAGAGAGTTCCAGCAGTTTTTTCAGACGGTTGTTTCTGTTGATAACACGTCTGTACAGGTCGTTCAGGTCAGATGTAGCGAAACGGCCGCCATCCAGCTGAACCATTGGACGGATATCCGGTGGGATAACCGGCAGAACATCCAGAATCATCCATTCTGGACGCTGGCCTGACTGACGGAAGCTTTCACAAACTTCCAGGCGTTTGTAGAGTTTAACTCTCTTCTGGCCTGTAGCTGTTTCCAGTTCTCTTGTCAGCTGATCTGCCAGCTGGTCCATATCGATTTTTTCCAGCAGTTCTTTGATAGCTTCTGCACCCATAGATGCTTTGAAAGCGTCTTCGCCATAGCGTTCTACCATGTCGTTGTATTCGTTTTCTGTCAGAAGCTGTTTGTCTTCAAGGGCTGTAAAGCCTTTGTCTGTA
>JAFZGF010000080.1 GCA_017555565.1 Oscillospiraceae bacterium | reverse complement strand
TGTCACTTCGTGACATTCCCCTATCAGGGGGACCTCCGTCTCCCTTCATCCGCCACTGGCGGCGGTCGACTCCGTCACCCACGTTTTGGTTACTTTTGCGCCAAAAGTAACGCCAGCGCAGCGTAAAAAGAGTTTGTGTTTATACAAGAGCAAGGATTCTTCACACCTGCGGTGTTCAGAATGACAGAATTCTGGTTTCGTGGTAATAAGATTCCTCGTCACTTCGCTCACTCGGAATGACACAGGCGGATAATATCCGCCCCTACGCGCTATGTGTGAAATATAAAATTTTGCGGGACGTCCGGGAGGCCGTCCCCTACGCGATTATACAAAACTATATCTATTCGCCCTATTCAAATTTATATTACACACAAACAAAAACCCGACTGCAAAGGTCGGGTTTTATTATTGGATTTATTAAGCTTTTTCAACTGTGAATGTTACGTTTTCGCCGTTTACATCCCACTGTTTTGTGTAGCCTTCGCCAGCGGCAAAGTCAACAGAAACAGCCAGTACGTTTTCAGCGATAACAGCCTGGTTTGCTTTTACGATTTCAGCAATTTTGTCAGATTCTGTTACATAAACTTTGATTGTGTCTGTAACGTTGAAATCAGCTTCTTTTCTCATTGTCTGGAGTTTGGAGATGATTTCACGAACAAAGCCTTCTTCCAGCAGTTCTGGAGTGATATGTGTATCAAGAGCAACGATGATGTTGTTGTCAGATACAGATTCAAAACCTTCTGTCTGTTTTGTTTCGATCAGCAGGTCTTCTGCACCCAGATGGATTTCGCCTGTGGAAACTGTGATGGAAACATAGCCGTCTTTGTCCAGCTGTGCTTTTGCAGCGCCGCCGTCCAGAGACATAAGTGCATTTCTGATTTCACCGATAAGTTTACCGAATTTTGGACCAAGTGTTTTCAGCTGTGGTTTGAATGTGTAGCTGATGTAACCGGAAGCGTCAGAGATTTCTTCAACTTCTTTAACGTTCAGTTCTTCTGCAAGGATTGCTTTGTAGTAATCGTTGAGATGACGTTCAGCTTTGATATACAGTTTTGCCAGAGGCTGACGGTTTTTGATGTTGGATGCATTTCTTGCAGCACGTGCCAGAGTAGATGCTTCCAGTACCAGAGCCATATCTGCTTCCAGTTCAGCATCAATCATTGTTTCGTCACATTCTGGGAATGAGCAAAGGTGGATTGATTCTGGTGCAGATGCATCGTTTGTACGAACAAGGTTCTGGTAGATAGCTTCTGTCATAAATGGAATCATAGGAGCAGCAACTTTTGACAGTGTAACAAGAACTGTGTGCAGTGTCATATAAGCGTTTACTTTATCCTGTTCCATGCCTTTTGCCCAGAAACGTTCTCTTGTGCGGCGAACATACCAGTTGGACATATCGTCTACAAATTCCTGCATAACTCTGCTTGCTTCTGGAATCTGATAGTTGGCAAGGAAGTTGTCAACATCTTTGATCATACTGTTCATTCTGGAAAGAATCCATCTGTCCATTACTGGCAGTTTGTCATATTCCAGAGTGTATTTTGTATGGTCAAATTTATCGATGTCTGCATACAGCACGAAGAATGCGTAAACATTCCACAGTGTGCCAAGGAATTTTCTCTGATATTCAACAACAGCTTTGTCGTGGAAGCGGTTTGGCAGCCAAGGTGCGCTGTTTGCATAGAAGTACCAGCGGATAGCGTCTGCGCCAAAGGATTCCAGTGCATCAAATGGGTCAACTGCGTTGCCTTTTGATTTGGACATTTTCTGGCCGTTGGCATCCTGAACGTGACCAAGAACGATTACGTTTTCAAATGGTGCTTTGTTGAACAGCAGTGTGCTGATAGCCAGCAGTGAGTAGAACCAGCCACGTGTCTGGTCAACAGCTTCAGAGATAAACTGTGCTGGGAACTGTGCTTCGAACAGGTCCTGGTTTTCGAATGGGTAGTGGTGCTGTGCAAATGGCATAGAACCGGAGTCAAACCAGCAGTCGATAACTTCAGGAACACGTTTCATCTGTTTGCCACATTCAGGACAAGTGATAGTCACTTCATCGATGTATGGGCGATGCAGTTCGATGTTTTCTGGGCAGTTTGGAGACATTTCTTTCAGTTCTGCAATGCTGCCGATGGAGTGTTTATGACCACATTCACATTCCCAGATATTCAGTGGTGTGCCCCAGTATCTGTTACGGGAGATGCCCCAGTCCTGAACATTTTCCAGCCAGTCGCCAAAACGACCTTTACCGATGGACTGTGGAATCCAGTTGATTGTATTGTTGTTGCGGATAAGATCTTCTTTAACGTCTGTCATTTTGATAAACCAGGAGTCTCTTGCATAGTAGAGAAGTGGAGTATCACAACGCCAGCAGTGTGGATAGCTGTGTTCGTATTTTGGTGCTGCAAACAGTTTGCCGCTTTCGCGCAGGTCTTTGATAATTTCTGGATCTGCGTCTTTTACAAACATACCATCCCAGGTTGTACCGCCTGTCATTTCGCCTTTCTGGTCAACAAGCTGTACCAGTGGCAGACCGTAACGGCGGCCTACCTGTGCGTCGTCTTCACCGAATGCAGGTGCGATATGAACAACACCTGTACCGTCTGTCAGTGTTACGTAGTCAGCACAAGTTACGTAGAAACATTTTTCTTTAGGGTTTACAAAGTTCCACAGTGGTTCGTATTCTTTGAATTCCAGGTCTTTACCTGTGTAGGATTCCAGAACTTCATATTTGCCTTCGCCCAGATGCATATCGCACAGTGCTTTTGCAAGATAGAATACATCGCCCTCTTCTGTTTTAACTTTTACATATTCTTCTTTTGGGTTTACACAAAGTGCAACGTTGGATGGCAGTGTCCAAGGTGTAGTTGTCCAAGCCAGAATGTATGCATCTTCGTCTTTTACTTTGAATTTTGCGATTGCTGAACGTTCTTTAACGTCTTTGTAACCCTGTGCAACTTCGTGGCTGGACAGTGGTGTACCACAACGTGGGCAGTAAGGAACGATTTTAAAGCCTTTGTAAAGCAGGCCTTTGTTCCAGATTTCTTTCAGAGCCCACCATTCACTTTCGATAAAGTCGTTTTCGTATGTTACATATGGTTTTTCCATATCAGCCCAGAAACCTACTGTGCCGGAGAAATCTTCCCACATGCCTTTGTATTTCCATACGCTTTCTTTACACAGCTTGATAAATGGTTCCAGACCGTATGCTTCGATCTGTTCTTTACCGTTGATACCGATGTTTTTTTCTACTTCCAGTTCAACTGGCAGACCGTGTGTGTCCCAGCCAGCTTTTCTTGGAACAAATTCACCTTTCATTGTGTGGTATCTTGGAATCATATCCTTGATAACACGTGTGAGAACGTGGCCGATATGAGGTTTGCCGTTAGCTGTTGGCGGACCGTCATAGAATGTGTAAGTAGGGCCCTGTTTTGTCTTTTCCATGGATTTTTCGAAAATTTTGTTTTCGCTCCAGAACTGTTCAACCTCTTTTTCTCTTGCTACAAAATTAAGGTCGGTTGGCACTTTTTTGTACATTATTGATTTTCCTCCTTGATGGTTTTGTTGCATAGATAAAACAAAAAGCCCCCATCCTGCATAACAGGACAAGGGCATATAATAACACCTTTGTTTAACCACCTATTACAACATACAGATAATATGTCTTTCTTCTAACGGGGAAACACCGGAGAGGCTTAATAGTTGCCGTTCAGCCCACAGCTCGGAAGTGATATTCCCTTTACCGGTACTTTTATGTGGCTTGCACCGCCCCACACTCGCTATAAATTTCCCATTGGAAAGGTACTGTCTTCGTCACAGCCTTTAAATGATTGTACCTAATAAGTATATAATATTTTTATATAACAGTCAAGTGCAGTAAATGGGTGTTGATAATCATAAATTATATTGTAAAATGTATATAAGATTAACTTTTAGGGTGATATTATGTATAATAAAATTTTGCTTATAGGCGATATGGTTTCTGCCTGCAAGGTGGCACTTTCTGCTATGGTGCCGGTGCTGGCACACAAAAAACACAGTGTGTATACACTGCCTACTGCCATTGTTTCCAACACTTTCGGATATAAAAAGGTGGCACAGGTTTCCACCGGTGACTATGTAAAAAATTCCATAGAGGCCTGGAAAGAGCTGGGCTTTGAATACGATGCTGTATTTGTTGGATATGTAACTGACAAAGACCAGGCCAATGCAATAATTGATTACTGCAAAGTGGTGAAAGAAAAAGGTGTGAAAATATTCCACGACCCTATCATGGGCGAAAAATGCCACCTGTACTGGGGTATCGGCGATGAAGTGGCAGATATTCACAAGGAAATTTTGCCGCTGACAGACTACACTTTCCCAAGCTGGACAGAGGCCGCATATCTTACCGGCAGGGATTTTTCCAACGATAATTCAACAGAAAAAGAAATATTTGCCATTATAGATGACCTTGTAAAAATGGGTGCAAAAAACATAGCAATTTCCAGCTGTATTGCAGATGGAAAGAACTGCATAGCAATATATGACCATAACAAAAAATCAAAACAGCTGTTGCCTTACGAAAGAATACCTGTAAAAATCGGTGGTACGGGAGATGTATTCAGTGCTATGATTATGGCAGATGTGATGAATGGCATTGATTTTGCCGCTGCCGTGCAGGGCACAGTATCAGCCATTTATACAATGATAAACCTTGAAAAAGAGAAGGAAGAAAAACTGCGCGGGCTGGATTTGGAAAAAGTTCTGACTATGATATAAAACAAAAAGGACAGAGTGAAAACTCTGTCCTTGATTTTATTTAAACTTTACTGCTGTGCCGTAGGCCATTACTTCTGCTGCACCTGCCATGACAGATGCTGATGCATAGCGGATGTTTACAACGGCATCTGCGCCCAAAGTTTCAGCTTCTTCAACCATACGTTTTGTTGCCAGTGCGCGTGCCTCGTTCATCATTTCGTTGTAGCTTGTCAGTTCACCGCCAACCAGAGTTTTAAAAGCTGCGCCAATGTCTTTGCCCAGATGTTTTGTCTGGATAGTGCTGCCTTTTACAAGGCCCAGCATTTCCAGTTCTTTGCCTGCAATGTAATCAGTATTTACCAAGATCATCGTTTTCACCCTTTCTGATTTCCTTTATTCTTTCGATAAGTGTATAAATCATTACGATTATCATAACCACAGGAATAGCCATAAAAACAACCCTTGCCACAGATGGCATATCATCAACAACAGTTGCCATATAGCCATAAAATATAAAATACAGAACGACAAGCACTGCTACTGTTATAGGTGCTATGTAAGGATTTTTCTTCATCAGGATATCTCCTATATTTAGATAATATTCTAAATATATTATAATCATATATAATATAAATGTCAATTATAATAAAAACAGCCTGAAGTGGTAAATTCAGGCTGTTTGTGCTTTACACTATTTTAGTTGTCCAGTCTTCCAGATTCCAGATATCTGTAACAATATCTTCGTAAAATTCAGGTTCGTGGCTTACAAGAATTACTGTGCCTTTAAAATCTCTGATGGCATTTTTCAGACTTTCCTTTGCTTCCACATCCAGGTGGTTGGTAGGTTCGTCCAACACCAGCAGGTTCATTTCTTTCAGCATAATTGCACACAGTCGTACCTTTGCATTTTCACCGCCGGACAGCACACGGCACTGTGTTTCAATATGCTGGCTGGTAAGGCCACAGCGTGCCAAGGCACCGCGGACGCCTGCATTTGTCATAGATGGATACATATCCCAGATTTCGTACAGGGCGGTTTTGCTGCTGCCGATATGTTCCTGTTCAAAATATGCAGGCTGTGCCAGATAGTCCAGTTCCGCACTGCCGCCAAATGCAGGGATAATGCCCAACATTGTTTTCAGCAAAGTGGATTTACCCAGACCGTTTACACCTTTTATGGCAATTTTCTGACCGCGTTCAACTTCAAAATTAACCGGTTTTGTAAGGGCAGAGTCATAGCCCAGCACCAGGTCTGTGCCGCGGATAACCACTTTGCCCGGTGCACGGGAATATTTGAATTCAAAGCTTGGCTTTGGTTTTTCCTTTGCCAGCTCGATAACGTCCATTTTATCCAGTTTGCGCTGACGGCTGCGTGCCAAAGTGCTGGTGGCAGCTCTGGCTTTGTTTCTTGCAACAAAGTCCTCCAGCTGTGCAATTTCTTTCTGCTGTTTTTCATAAGCCTGTTCCAGCTGACGTTTTTTCAGTTCATACATAGCCACAAAGTCATCATATGTACCTTTATAGCGTGTAAGCACTGCATTTTCCACGTGATAGATAACGTTTGTTACTGCATTTAAGAATGGAACATCGTGGCTAACCAGCAGAAATGCATTTTCATAATTCTGCAGGAATGTGGTCAGCCAGCGGATATGACCTTCATCCAGATAGTTGGTAGGTTCGTCAAGAATAAGGATAGTAGGGTTCTCCAAAAGCAGTTTTGTCAGCAGAACCTTTGTTCTCTGACCGCCGGAAAGCTGGTCTACATCTCTGTCCAGGCCAAGTTCACCCAGACCAAGACCGTTGGCAAATTCTTCAATGCGGCTGTCGATGGTGTAAAAACCGCCGTGGTCCAGAATGTCCTGGATTTCGCCTACGTCTTCCATAAGCTGTGTCATTTCTTCGTCAGAACAGTCTGCCATTCGGTTGTACATATCCAGCATATCTTCTTCCAGCTGATACATATGGCTGAAGGCTGTACGCAGTACATCGCGGATGGTCATACCGGCTTTCAGCACAGAATGCTGATCCAGATATCCTACTGTGGCGCGCTTTGCCCAGGCAACTGTACCTTCGTCCGGCTGTGTAACACCTGTGATAATATTAAGAAAGGTAGACTTGCCTTCCCCGTTGGCACCAACAAGGCCGATATGTTCTCCTTTTTTCATTCTGAAAGAGGCATTGTCAAGAATCTGTCTTTCGCCAAATCCGTGGCTTACATTCTGTACATTAAGCATTTATATTTATCCTTTCGGTTTCAGTTTTAAATTTTATTTTACCATAAATACAGGTTGTAGACAACAAAAAAGCCTGCGATGGCAGGCTTTTTATTTGCTGTTTATTATTCCATTACAAAATCAAGGGCTGCAAGAGCGTGAAGTTCTGTAGAGTCAAACACTGGCACTGGGCTGTCTTTCTGTTTGATAAGCATCTGGATTTCTGTACATCCCAGAATTACACCTTCTGCACCCTGCTCTTTCAGTTCGTTGATGATGTTTACAAAATATTCTCTTGAGGAGTCTTTGATGATATTGAATGTCAGTTCTTCTTCAATAACACGCATCACTTCTTCCATCTGTTCCGGCTGAGGTACAACTGTATCTATACCGTATACATCTTTTAATTTCGCTTTATAGAAAGGCTGTGTCATTGTGAATGTTGTACCCAGCAAAGCAACCTTGCTGATGCCTGCTTTTTTGATAGCCTGGGCTGTAGCGTCAACGATATGAATCATAGGGATATTGATCTGCGCCTGAATCTGGTCAAATACTGTGTGCATAGTGTTTGTACACATAATAACCACATCAGCGCCTGCTTTTTCAAGGCTCTGTGCGATATCGATGAATTCTTCTGCCAGAGTTTCCAGCTGACCGCTGGTAACAAGATTATACTTTCTTTCCAGGTCGGTGGAGTAGATAATTGACTCTACTGTTGATTTGTTGCCAAGACGGTTGTTTGATTCTTCGTTTACAATTCTGTAGTAATCCACAGTTGACTGCCAGCTGAGGCCGCCTACCATACCGATTTTTTTCATAACGTTTCTCCTTGAATTTTATATAATATTATCTTAACATCAAGCTGTAACTTTTTCAACTTTAATTTGACAGTCATATGCATATCTGGTCTGACATACTGAAAGTATGTATTCCTATAAAACACACTAAATTTGCAGCTGTTGTATATTGTTTTTTTATAAAACCTGAATATTGGAACAGATTTTATTTTGGGCAGATTTATATTTTGGTATTCTGTTCCTACCGAGTAATTGCTTTGACAACTATAATATGTATTTTAATTGAGGACAATAATATAATTAGTATTAGATTTTATAATATTCTATGGAAAACTATCCTGGATACTTTTCTTTGCAAACAATTGACGATTTATCTATTATATTCTATAATTAATAAGATAAGAGTATTTTAACCCGACGAGGTATTAAAATGAAAGCAAGTATTATATTTCCTAATCTGAATGGTGAAAAATGGCTGAAAGACTGTATCGACAGCTGCATCAACCAGGATTTTGACCAGGAATACGAAATAATTGTAATAGAAAATGCCAGCACTGACAGTTCAATGGATATCATCCGTGAGTGCCAGACAAGATTTGAGAATCTGCGCGTTATCGTGAATGAAGAAAACCTGGGTTTTGCACCTGCAGTAAACCAGGGTATCAGAGCCAGCGAAGCCGAATATGTGGTAATGTTCAACAACGATGCTTTCGCTGAACCTGACTGGCTGAGAGAGCTGGTACGTGTAGCTGATTCTGACCCACATATTTTTTCTGTAGGCAGCCATATGATTCAGCATTTCAACCGCGAGCTGACTGACGATGCCGGTGACTATGTACCTCTGTTTGGCTGGACCTGCAAACGCGGTGATGGACTGTCTGTGGAAAGATACACAAAGCAGGAAAGAATCTTTTCTGCCTGTGGCGGCGCAGCGCTTTACAGAAGAAGCATTCTGGACGAAATCGGATATTTTGAAGAAGCATTTTTTGCCTATGGCGAAGACGTGGACCTGGGCTGGAGAGGCAATATCCACGGTTACAAAAACATCTTCAACCCTAAAGCCAGGGTTTATCATATCTGTTCTGCAACAACCGGTGGCAGATACAACGCATTCAAAGCCATCAAGTCCGGCCAGAACACAGCACTGCTGCTTTGGAAAAATCAGCCGCTTTTGCAGTTGATTCTCAATATGCCGTTTATTCTTATAGGTTTCCTGCCAAAATACCTTATGTTCAGACATAACGGTTTTGACAAGGAGCTGATGGAAGGCACAAAAAATGCATTCAGAATGCGCAAGGATATAGACAAGCCTAAATTCAGATTCAAGAATATTCCAAACTATCTGTGGATAGAGTGGAAGATGTTCCTGACCTGCTTTACATATGTTGACTACAGAGTAAAACGTTTTCTTAAAATCAAGTAGGTGAAATATGCTGAAAAGAATATTGAACACCCAGGCAAGTTTTAAAAATCTGCCCCACGACGTGAGCAAAATAACAATGAGACAGTCTGGTTCAAAATATATAATAGAAGCTCATTGCCACAGTATGCCTGTTATAAAAATAGGCAGTTTCGCCACAAAAGAAGAGGCTCATTCAGCAATGGATCGGTTAAGTCAGTTAACAAATCGTAAAATTATAAAGTAATATAACAAAAAGTAAACCCACTCTTTTACAAGAGTGGGTTTTGTTATAAAAGAAACGGATTTTGCTGATGGTGATTACAGAATAGCTTTTCTTGCAATCGGTGTTGAAAGGATAATCTGTGTAGATGTTTCACCCATTTTCTGGAATTTCATAATGAGTTTTTCCAGTTCGTTGATTTCTGTAGCATCAACTTTTACAAGGTAGCTGTATGCACCTGTTACGTGGTGACATTCGATAACCATTGGTTCGTTGTTAACCAGATTCAACAGTTTTTCTGTATCGCCAGGCTGAACTGATACGTTGATGATAGCATGTACAGCTCTGCCCATTTTACGTGGGTTTACAATAGCAGTATATCCTTCAATAACGCCATCTTTCTCCAGTCTTTTGATTCTTTCGCTTACAGCAGGTGCTGTCAGTGAAATTGTCTGTGTGATTTCTTTAACTGTCATTCTGCCGTTGTCCTGCAGAAGTTCCAGAATTTTCTTATCGATAGCGTCCATTTTTCCCCCAAAATTTCTCTACATAACATTTATTTTTAAAAAATTAATCGATATTTACTTTCAAAAATTAATTTTTTATATGCATTACATTATATATTTATATCTATGTTTTGTAAAGTAAATTCTGAAAGTTTGTTAAATAATATATATTTTTCAACTATTTCACCTGATAATTGTTAAAAATATATAAAAGTTTCTTATCTATTTTACCTTTTACGCTTATGCCGTCGGCTGTGTATTCTTCGCTGTCTACCCTGCCGTTTTCGCGGATAGTATTAATAAGACCTGTCTGGCTGTAAGGCAGCAAAATATCAAGGTCAGCCATACGGGATGCCAACATATCGTCGATTTTTTCCAGCAAGGCATCCAGACCATAACCGCTTTTTGCACTTGTCACAACTGCAGTAGGTGGGGCTGGCATATCGTGTTCTTTATCATATTTGTTGTAAACAGTGATTACGTTTTCCATTTCGCAACCAATTTCAGCCAGAACACCCTGGGTGATTTCCAGCTGCATATCTCTGTCTTCGCTGGCAATATCGCAGACGTTGAGAATAATATCCGCATATTTTGCCTGCTCAAGTGTGGATTTGAATGCTTCAACCAGTTTGTGTGGCAGACGGCTGACAAATCCAACTGTGTCAACAAGTATGGCGTTCTGCCCGCTTGGCAACAACAATTTGCGTGCTGTAGGGTCCAAGGTGGCAAACAACATATCTTTTTCAAATATTTCACTGCCGGTAAGGGCGTTCAACAAACTGGATTTACCCACGTTGGTATAACCGGTAAGAGCAATAATTGGCACATCATTTTTCTTGCGCTGGCTGTTGAGAATGTCACGGCGTTTTTCAACCTGGGAAAGTTTCTGTTTAATCAGATCAATTCTGCCTTGGATGTAACGGCGGTCAAGTTCCAGCTTGCTTTCACCTGCACCACGGCGGGCGCCACCGCCGCCACCGCCACCACCGCCCTGACGGGACATAGACACACCAACGCCAGAAAGTCTTGGCAGACGATATTTCAAAAGTGCCAGTTCTGTCTGCAGTTTACCTTCGCTTGTAGTTGCCCTGCGGGAGAATATCTCCAGAATAAGCATTGTACGGTCGATTACTTCTATTTCCAGATAATCAGAAATATTTCTTATCTGGCTACCGGTCAGCTCACAGTCAAAAACACACAGTTCAATTTCGTTAGCCTGGGCCAGCTGTTTTGCTTCTTCCAGTTTGCCTTCGCCGAGGTAGTATTTATTTTCAGGGTTGTCCCTTTTTTGCACGATGCTGAAAGCAACATCCAGCTCTGCTGCTTCACAAAGAGCCGCAAGTTCTTTTATAGAATCATCGATGTTGTATTCGCCGGTATCAACGGCTGCTAACATTGTTTTTGTAGACATAAAACTCCTGCTTTCTTTCTTAAAATTTGGTTTTCCTGCAATATATATTATAGTTTTACTTTATTTTTTCACATATTTATGATAGAATTCACTTATGATAAAGGAGATGATAAGTATGTTTTGTCCAAGATGCGGACGCCCAGTCAGTGCTGCTGCCAACTTTTGTGGTGGATGCGGCCTGCCAAAAGCCGAAATGGAAAGGCTGACTCAAGCTGCAGCCCCTGCTCCACAGCCTGTAAATGAAACATCGGTAAACATCAGCGAGCTGGACCGGACTCTCTCACAGCTGGAAGGTGACCTGACAGGTATTAATCCTATAAAAGATTATACCATAAATTCAGATATAAATACAGAAAAAGTTGATGAAAGCTTTGCAGAATCTGAAATCAAACTGGAGCTTGGCGATGTACCTCAGCCAGTTAACACTGATAGTTCCACCGACAGAAACTATTCTGCACAGTCCGAATACAGCTATAATGCACCTAAACACCCATACTACAGCAAAACTGAAACAAACAGTACTGCACCATCAACTGCAGTAAATGAAACAAAGGCGGATAATCAGAATCTGTCCACTGTTGATTTTATATGGATGATGCTGATAGCTTCCATCCCTGTAGTTGGTCTGTTGTATCTGATTTATCAGGGTTTTGTACAGCAGGAAAACATTAATAAACGTTCCTGGGCAAGGGCAACAATGATTATTTCAGTATTTGCATTTGTTCTTGCACTTGTATTTTCTGTTGGCATTATGCTGACAACTTTTATGTTCTGGTAAAATATTGATATTCTAAAAGCACCTTATCAAAGGTGCTTTTTATTTTGTGCAAAATAAAAAAGCCGTGAAACACGGCTTTTTTTAAAGGAAATAATTATGCTTTGTAAGCGATAGCTTCGATTTCCAGTTTTGCGCCACGTGGTACTGCAGCTACCTGGAAAGCAGAACGTGCTGGGAATGCACCTTCAAAGAATGTGCCGTAAACTTCGTTCATTGCTGCGAAGTCTGCGATGTCAGCAAGCAGAACTGTTGTTTTAACAACGTCAGCCATTGTGTAGCCTTCGGATTCAAGGATGTTTTTGATGTTTGTCAGAGACTGTCTAGCCTGGTCTTTGATATCATCTGATGGGAAGTTACCTGTAGCTGGGTCAATTGGGAGCTGACCGGAAACATAGATTGTTTTTTCTGTTTTGATAGCCTGTGAGTATGGGCCGATAGCTGCTGGAGCTTTTTCGCTGAAAACTACTTTTTTCATTTTAATCATATCCTTTCGAATTTTGGTATGCCAGAGCATACTTATTTACAATAATAGTATAGCATTTTTATACTGTTTTTTCAATACTATTGAAAAATAAATAGTTTTTAATAAGTGTATACACAAAAACGCACCCGGAGAAGGGTGCGTTTTGCTATTGACGGAATCAATAAATCTATCGTTTTTTTATAAGTTTTTAAAATTAAACCAGTTCGTAAGATGGGTTCATATGAACTTTGCCGGATTTGTACATGTATGTAGCAAAACCGCCGAAGGAAACGAGAGCAATAACGTTCAGCATAATGATACCCATTGACAGACCTTTAAGGTTCATAGATGTCTGGATAGCCTGTGTGCACATTGCGAGGCCCAGGAGGATCCATTTAACTGTGTTGTTTACGTGGTATGGTGATTTAGCCCACTGTTCTGGGAACAGTTTGTCA
>JAFZGF010000004.1 GCA_017555565.1 Oscillospiraceae bacterium | reverse complement strand
GCAGTCGTCTTCTGCAAGTCTGTCATTTACAATACCGATGATAACTTCATCTGGTACCAGAGCGCCAGCTTCGATAAAGCTTTTTGCTTTCAGGCCCATTTCTGTGCCGTCTTTCATAGCCTGACGAAGAATAGCACCTGTGGAGATTGTAGGGATGTTCAGTTTTTCACAGATGATTTCTGCCTGTGTGCCTTTACCGGCACCAGGAGCGCCTAATAATATAAGTTTCATAATTAGTAATCTCCTTTGTGTATATCGGATTTAATCCTTTATCCAAAATAATATTATACATTATTCTGCAGAATAAATCAAGAGAAAATTTAATTCTGCAGAATATTTTTTACGTATATTTTATTCGAGGAAGCCTTTGTGATGGCGCATTACCATCTGGCTTTCCAGCTGCTGAGCAACTTCAAGAGCAACACCTACAACGATGAGGATTGAAGTACCGCCAAGCTGGATGTTTGTACCTGTGATGTTGCCTGTGATGATTGGCAGCACTGCAACAACTACCAGGAAGATTGCACCGATAAATGTAAGTCTGCTAAGTACTTTTGCGATAAAGTCCTGTGTCATTTTACCTGGGCGGAAGCCTGGGATAACACCGTTGTTTTTGCGCAGGTTGTTAGCAATTTCTACAGGATTGTACTGCATGGATACATAGAAGTAGTTGAAAGCAATGATCAACAGGATGTAACCTACTACATATACAATACCGTTGTAGTCAAAAATACCAAGAATTTTGTTTGCAATTTCGCTTTCGATATTGAAGAAACTCTTGATTGTGCCAGGAATTGACATAATTGATGATGCAAAGATAACTGGCATAACGCCTGACATGTTAACTTTGATTGGCAGATGTGTTGCCTGGCCACCCATCATTTTTCTGCCTACCACTCTCTTAGCATACTGAATTGGAATTCTTCTTTCTGCGTTGTTCAGAACAACTGCGAAAGCGATTACCAGCACAGCAAAAATAAGAATCAGTGGAGCCATGATGAGGTATTTAGTTTCACCGGAAAGACCAACCTGAACCATAGCAATCAGTGTTGTTGCTGAAGGAACCAGTCTGGAGATGATACCGGTAAAGATAATAAGGGAAATACCGTTGCCGATGCCCTTTTTATCTATTTGTTCGCCCATCCACATAATCAGCATAGAACCAGCAACAAATGTTGTGATGATTACTGCTGCAGCGAAGAAGCCTGTCATACCTTCTGTGTAGATAAGAGCGTTGTTTCTCTTAAGAACAAAGTAGTAACCCAGAGAAAGGATGAGAGCAATAACTACTGCGATATATCTTGTAATTTTTGCAATTTTCTTTCTACCTTCTTCACCTTCTTTTGACAGGTTTTCCAGGTAAGGAATAGCAACTGTCAAAAGAGTGATGATGATGGATGAGTTGATGTAAGGTGTTACACCAAGTGCAAACAGAGTAGCATTGGCAAATGCACCACCGCTTATCATATTGAGATAGTTCAGCATGTTGCCACTGTCAGCAGCGATCATGGAACTGATAGCAGATGGCCGGATAAAAGGAACCGGAATAGCACAACCGAGACGGAATACTACCAGAACAACCATTGTGAAAATGATTTTCTTTCTCAGGTCCTCAATTTTCCATGCATTTTTAAATGTCTGTAACACTATTATTTCACCTCTGCCTTTCCGCCTGCAGCTTCAATTTTTTCTTTTGCTGAAGCAGAGAAAGCTTTGAGTTCAACTGTCAGAGGTTTTGTGATTTCGCCTCTGCCCAGAACTTTAATACCGTCGTTAACTTTTTTAACAAGACCGCAAGCTACAACTGCTGCTTCATCTACAACACTGTTAGCTTCGAATCTTTCTTCAAGGTCACATACGTTGATAATTGCGTAGTTTGTTGCAAATACGCTGTTGTTAAAACCAACTTTAGGAAGTCTTCTCTGAAGTGGAAGCTGACCACCTTCAAAGCCTGCTTTCTTAGCGCCTGAACGAGCTTTCTGACCTTTGTGGCCGTAACCAGCTGTTTTGCCGTTACCGGAGCCGTGACCGCGACCTTTTCTTTTAGCAGCTTTATTAGAACCTGCTGCAGGTTTCAATTCATGAAGCATCATTTTTGTGCACCTCCCTGTTATTATCTAACAACTTCAACCAGGTGAGAGATTTTTGCAATCTTACCCATTGTAGCTGCGTTGTCTGGCTGAACTGTTACGTCGCCAACTTTTTTGAGGCCCAGAGCTGCTGCACAATCTTTCTGATTCTGAATGCGGCCTGCGAGGCTTTTAACAAGTTTGATTGTTACTGTAGCCATTTCAAAGTACCCCCTAATTAACCTAATACTTCTTCAACGCTCAGACCGCGAAGTTTTGCAACTTCTTCAACAGTTCTAACAGATGCAAGACCTGCTACTGTTGCAGCAACAACGTTGCCTGGGTTTCTTGAGCGGAGAGATTTTGTACGAATATCTTTGATACCTGCTGCTTCCAGAACGGCACGAACTGCGCCACCTGCGATAACACCAGTACCAGGAGCAGCTGGTCTCATAAGGATTCTTGCTGCGCCGAATGCACCAACAGTTTCGTGTGGAATTGTTGTGCCTTTCATTGATACTCTAACTAAATTTTTTCTAGCATCTTCAACACCTTTGCGGATTGCTTCAGGTACTTCAGCTGCTTTACCTATACCATAACCTACGATACCGTCGCCGTTACCAACTACGATAAGAGCTGAGAACTTCATTACACGGCCGCCTTTAACGGTTTTTGATACACGATTGATTGATACTACCTTTTCCTGAAGGTCAAGTACACTTGCGTCAATTCTTTCCATTGTATCTCCTCCTTACAGCACTAAGCCGCCTTCACGGGCGCCTTCTGCCAATGCTTTAACACGACCATGATAGATGTAGCCGCCACGGTCAAACACTACTTCTGTAATGCCTTTTTCAATAGCTCTTTTTGCTACTGTATTACCAACTGCTTTTGCAGCTTCGATGTTACCGCCATTGCCTGTAAAATCTTTGTCCATTGTTGATGCGCTAACCAGTGTTACACCAGCAACGTCATCAATGATCTGAGCATAGATGTGCTTTGAGGAGCGGAATACGTTCAGACGAGGACGTGCAGCTGTGCCGCTGATTTTTCTGCGAACTCTGGCATGTCTTCTCAGTCT
The DNA here is from genome assembly GCA_017555565.1 of Oscillospiraceae bacterium. Lineage (GTDB taxonomy): Bacteria > Bacillota > Clostridia > Oscillospirales > Ruminococcaceae > RGIG3102. The sequence continues at coordinate 3,099 of JAFZGF010000004.1, read as the reverse complement.
TGCCTGATTACTGTTTGGTTTCTTTACCATAATTAGCTCACTCCTTTATTATTTACCTTTACCTGTTTTGCCTTCTTTGCGGATGATATATTCGCCTGCATAACGGATACCTTTACCTTTATAAGGTTCTGGTGGACGTTTTTCGCGAATTTCAGCTGCTACCTGGCCAACTTTCTGTTTGTCGATACCGATAACTTTGATTTTGTTAGGATCTGGGCATTCGAATTTGATGCCATCAGATTCTGGGATGATTACCTGATGTGAGTAACCAAGGTTCATAACAAGGTTTGTACCCTGTTTTGCAACTCTGTAACCAACACCGATAACTTCCAGATCTTTAGTGAAGCCTTCGGAAACACCTGTAACCATGTTGCTGATCAGTGTTCTTGTCAGACCGTGCAGTGCTTTGGATTCGTTTGTGTCATCTGGACGGGAAACTACTACATTGCCGCCTTCAACAGCGATTGCCATTTTAGCGTGGAATGTGGAATCAAGTGTTCCCTTAGGGCCAGCAACTGTAACTTTATTTCCATCAACTGTAACATTTACATTTGCTGGAATAGCGATGGGTTTTCTTCCTATTCTCGACATAACTATTTACCCCCTTACCATACAAAAGCGAGAACTTCGCCGCCCACATTTTCTTTGCGAGCTTTTTTATCTGTCATAACGCCTTTAGGTGTAGAAATGATAGCTGTACCGATACCTTTCATAACCTTTGGCATATCTTCGCAGCTTGTGTAGATACGAAGACCTGGTTTAGAAATTCTGCGCAGACCTGTGATTACTGGTGCGCCTGTTTCTGTATATTTCAGAGTGATTGTAATAACACCCTGTTTGTTATCTTCAGCCACTGTGTAGCTTTTTACGTAACCTTCTTCAACAAGAATCTGAGCGATAGCTTTTTTCATGTTGGATGCAGGTACGTCAACTGTTGCATGTCTTGCCTGAGAAGCATTTCTGATTCTAGTCAGCAGGTCTGCAATTGGATCAGTGATATTCATAATCTTGCCTCCTATATTATTTAAAAGTTTTTAATTACCAGCTTGCTTTTCTTACGCCAGGGATTTCGCCTTTGTAAGCGAGTTCTCTGAAGCAGATACGGCAGATGCCGTATTTTCTCAGATAAGCGTGTGGTCTGCCACAGATTTTGCATCTGTTGTATGCTCTTGTTGAGAATTTAGGTTCGCGCTGCTGCTTAACCTTCATTGATGTTTTTGCCATTGTTTACTTCCCCCTTCTTAGTTTGCGAATGGAGCGCCAAGAGCTTTGAGCAAAGCTTTTGCTTCTTCGTCTGTCTGAGCTGTTGTAACGAATGAGATATCCATACCGCGGAGTGTATCGATTTTATCATATTCGATTTCAGGGAAGATCAGCTGTTCTTTGATACCGAAAGAGTAGTTGCCTCTGCCGTCGAAAGAGTTACCATTGATACCATGGAAGTCTCTTACACGTGGGAGTGCTACGTTGAACAGTCTGTCAACGAATTCGTACATTCTTTCGCCACGAAGTGTAACTTTAACACCGATTGGCATACCTTCACGGAGTTTAAAGTTAGCAACTGATTTTTTTGCTTTACATACGATTGGCTGCTGACCTGTGATTTTTTTGATATCACCTACAACTGCATCGATAACTTTGGAGTTATCTTTTGCTTCGGAACAACCAACGTTGATAACTACTTTATCCAGTTTTGGAATCTGCATTACACTTTTGTAGTTGAACTGCTTCATAAGAGCAGGAGCAACTTCGTTTACATATAATTCTTTGATGTTAGACATTTAAAAGTTCCTCCTTTTCTCTTAGATTTCAGCACCACAGTGCTTGCAAATACGAACTTTTTTATCGCCTTCAATTTTGTGGCCTACTCTTGTAGCTTTGCCACATTTTGGACATACTGGCATTACTTTGCTAGCGTAGATAGCACCTTCTGCATCTACGATGCCGCCTGTTTCGCCCTGGCGTCTTGGTTTAACATGTTTTTTAACCATGTTAAGACCTTCAACGATTACTTTGCCTTCTTTTGGGCTCACAGCAAGAACTTTGCCAGTTTCACCACGGTCTTTACCGCTGATAACTTTAACGGTATCACCTGTTTTAACATGAACTTTATTCATTTTAAACTCTCCTTACAGTGATTCTGGTGCAAGGCTCAGGATTTTGAGGTAACCTTTGTCGCGAAGTTCACGAGCAACAGGTCCAAAAATACGTGTGCCTCTTGGGTTTTTATCGTCTCTAATAATAACTGCTGCATTTTCGTCAAATCTGATGTAAGAACCATCTTCACGACGAAGACCGCTCTTTGAACGAACGATAACAGCTTTAACTACGTCACCTTTTTTAACAACGCCACCTGGTGTTGTTTTCTTTACGGATGCTACAACAACGTCGCCGATATTAGCATATCTTCTGCGAGTGCCGCCCAGTACACGGATGCACATGAGTTCTTTAGCACCTGTATTGTCAGCAACCTTCAAATAGGTCTGCATCTGTACCATGTGTACAAGTCCTCCTTTTCAAATTTCAGCTTATTTAGCTTTTTCTACTATCTTAACAAGTCTCCAGTTTTTGTCTTTAGAAAGTGGACGTGTTTCCATGATTTCTACACGGTCACCGATACCACATTCATTGTTTTCATCGTGAGCTTTGAACTTAATTGTTCTTTTTACGATTTTTTTGTATAAAGGGTGTTTAACTCTGTCTTCGATAGCAACAACGATTGTTTTGTCCATTTTGTCGGATACAACTGTACCAACTCTTGTTTTTCTAAGATTTCTTTCCATTGTCTTTACCTCCCTTTATTATTTTGCGATTTCGCTGAGAACTGTGTTCACTTTAGCGATATCTCTTTTAACTGTCTGGATTCTCATAGGGTTTTCCAACTGATTGATAGCATGCTGAAAACGAAGATTGAACAGTTCTGCTTTAAGTTCTTTAAGTTTTGCTGTCAGCTGTTCTGCTGACATGTTACGAAGTTCACTTGCTTTCATACTATTCACCTACCTCATCCTTTTTGATAAATTTGCACTTGATAGGCAGCTTGTGCATAGCAAGACGCATAGCTTCTCTTGCGAGTTCTTCAGAAACACCGCCGATTTC
>JAFZGF010000079.1 GCA_017555565.1 Oscillospiraceae bacterium | reverse complement strand
TGCCACCAAAAGTAACGCCAGCGCAGCGTAAAAAGAGTTTGTGTTTATACAAGAGCAAGGATTCTTCACACCTGCGGTGTTCAGAATGACAGAATTCTGGTTTTGTGGTAATAAGATTCCTCGTCGCTTCGCTCACTCGGAATGACACAGGCGGATAATATCCGCCCCTACGCGATAGGTGTAAAATATAAAATTTTGCGGGACGATGTGGGCATCGTCCCCTACGTTATATATATCATCAACTGTTCGCTAAATTCAAGTTTGGTTAATTGACTATATGCTATCAAAATTTGTCCAGATATGCAAGAACAGCCCCGGCAGGGTTACCTGCCGGGGCTGTAACTGTTTTACGAGCACCAGCCATTTCGTCTTGTCTTTTTTATAATCAGTTATTAAAATTCTTTCAGCATCATTTTTGCTGCTTTGTAGATGTCGCCACAGCCCAGGGTGATTACCAGGTCGCCAGGCTGTACGTTTTCTTTTACATAGTTTACCACGCCGTCAAAACCTTCAAACCATACACTGCCAGGAATCAGTTCTGCCAGGTCTTTGGTGTAAATGCCGATGGTGTTCACTTCGCGGCTGCCCATAATTTCTGTCATAACCACTTTATCTGCCAGCTGCAGGCTGATTGCAAATTCTTTCAGCAGCATTTTTGTGCGGGAATATGTGAACGGCTGGAAAACTGCCCACACGCGTTTAAAGCCCATATCGTTTGCCGCATTCAATGTAGCTGTGATTTCTTCTGGGTGGTGCGCATAGTCATCAGCAATTGTCACACCGTTTACAGTGCCCAGAATTTCAAATCGTCTGCCTGCACCGCCAAAAGCGTTGATGCCTTTTACAATATCTTCAGGTGCAACACCGCTGATATGGCAGGCTGCAAATGCTGCCAGGGAGTTGTAGATGTTGTGCTTGCCAGGAATTGAAAGATGTACAGTTGCAATGATTTCACCCTTGTGTTCCACATCATAGCTGTAGAAACTCTGGTGTTCTTTTCTGATGTTCACACCGCGGTAATCTCTGCCTTCTTCCAGGCCAAAAGTTGTCACCGGCACGTGCATATTTCTGATAACATCTGTTGTGTTTTTGTCATCACCGTTAATGATTACACCGCCTGTTGCCAGGTCTGTAAAGCGTTTGAATGTGTTCTGCAGGTTTTCAAATGTTTTGAAAAATTCCAGATGGTCGTGGTCGATGTTCAGCACAACAGCCAGATATGGTGTAAGTTCCAGGAATGTATAGCTGTATTCGCAGGCTTCGATAACCACATTTTCGCCTTTGCCGTCACGGCCGTAGCCGTTGATAAGTGGCAGTTTGCCGCCGATTACGCATGCAGGGTCTTTGCCTGCCATAATCATAATCTGGCTGATAAGGCTGGTTGTGGTTGTTTTGCCGTGAGTACCGCTAACGCAGATGGATTTTTCAAAAAATCTGCTTACTTCGCCCAGCATAATGCTTCTTTCAATGCAAGGGATACCCAGCTCTCTTGCTCTGGCCAGTTCGCAGTTATCCTTAAAGATAGCGGCAGAGTAAACCACCAGGTCAGCACCTTCAACTGCTGATGCTTCGTGTGGGATGTTTACCTTGATGCCCATTGCTCTTTCATAATTGATAATATCACCTTCGTTTACATCACTGCCGGTGATTGTATAGCCGCGGCCAGCCAGAATCTGCACGATAGGGTACATACCGCTGCCGCCTATACCAACAAAATGTATATTCTTTTTGTTATCTAAAATACTCATAATATATCTCCATTTAATCGCTTATAAATGTATATTCCATAATTAAATATATTTTACCACAAAATTTATAAATGTAATAGTGTTTTTGAAAAAAATGTGAAGTCTATTGACAAAACTGTTATAACTGTGTATATTGAATATACACAGTATATACGAGGTGTACCTATGAACATCATTATATCCAACGGGTCAAATGACCCTATATATACACAGATAGAGCAGCAGATACAGGCCGCCATCATCAGCGGAGAGCTGAAAGAAGGGGATATGCTGCCATCAATGCGCGCCCTGGCAAAGGAACTGCGCATCAGTATGATAACCACCAAACGTGCCTATGAAGAACTGGAAAAAGGCGGCTTTATACATACAGTTGCAGGCAAAGGTTGTTTTGTAGCACCGAAAAACCTAAGTTTTGTGCGCGAAATGCATCTGAAAGAGATGGAAGAAGCTATTGCAAAAGCTGTCAGCATTGCGGAAATGTGCGGCGTTACAGCGGCTGAACTGCATTCAATGATGGATTTGATTTTAAAAGGAGATACAGATGAATAACGCTATAGAAATAAAAAATCTGTGCAAGAACTACCCGTCCTTCAGTCTGAAGGATGTTAATATCACTCTGCCAAAAGGCTATATTATGGGCTATGTAGGGGCAAACGGGGCAGGCAAGTCAACCACGATTGCGTCTCTGCTGGGGCTGATAAAGTCCGACAGCGGCTTTTGTCTTATCGACGGCAAGCAGATGTCACAGATGACAAAGGCGGAAAAATCCGGCGTAGGTGTGGTGCTGGACGAATGCAATTTCCCGGAAACACTTACCTGGAAACAGGTTGATAAATTTATGAAAAAAATTTATCACAACTGGGACAGCGAAAAGTTCACATCAGACTGTATTAAATGGAAACTGCCGGAAAAAACACAGGTATTCAAGTACTCCAAAGGTATGAAAATGAAACTGTCCATAGCCGCTGCTATGTGTCACGGTGCGAAACTGCTGGTATTAGACGAAGCAACCAGCGGTCTTGACCCGGTGGTGAGAAATGAAATACTGGATATTCTGCTGGATTTTGTCCAGGACGAAGAAAACAGCGTGTTTATGTCCAGCCACATTATTTCCGACCTGGAAAAAGTATGCGATTATATCACATTTATCAAAGATGGCAGAATCATTTTTTCTGCTGAAAAAGAACGGCTGACAGAACAGTATGGCATTTTGCGCTGTTCCAACAGCGATTTTGAAAAAATTGATAAAACTGCTGTAATTGCTTTCAATCAGAACAGCTTTTCCACAGATGCCCTTGTTCATAAAAGCAGAATAGCAGGCGATTATATAATCGATAAAGCCAATGTGGAAGATATTATGCTGTATTATATGAAGGAGGGAAAAGAATGATAGGCCTGATATACAAAGACCTGATGGTAATGCGCAAAACTCTGGTGCTGTATATGGTGATATTTGTTGTGTACGGCTACATGGGAATCGCCTATGACCAGGGAGGCCTGCTGTTTGCAATGGTGCTGGTGCTTTCTGCTATGCTCCCGGTTTCTTCAATTGCATACGACGAAAGATGCAAATGGGACAAAATAGCCAATACAGCCCCACTTTCCCGAAAAGAAATTGTAATGGCCAAATATCTTTTTGCCATTTTGCTCACAGTTTTTTCTGTGGCAGTATGCTTTGTTATATATCTGTTTGACAGCAGAATGCCAATGACAGAAAAACTGATAATGTGCTATATGCTGACGATGGGCGGTATGCTGTACCAGGCCCTGCTGTTGCCGGTAAACATTAAATTCGGCGCAGAAAAAGGCAGGAATATTATGCTGGCAATTATGTTTGTACCGGTTCTCTTTGTGGTTGCAGTTTCAAATACAGGCCTGGTTGACCTGCCTGCTGTGGTACTGTTCCTGGAAAACAACGAACATCTGATACCTTATATAGTTACTGCCACTGTAGCGGTTGTTTACGCTGCGTCAGTGACATTGTCAGTAAAGATTTACGAAAACAAAGATTTGTAAAAAATAAAAAGAGGCGTGTTTACGCCTCTTTTTGTATGTAATTATTCTTCGTCGTAAAGATCCTGCAGGTGGTTGAGGATTTTAAGGAACCAGCCTTCTTTTGTGGCCATACCCCAGATGCCTGGTGCCACTTTTTCCTGCACGATAATGCATGTCAGCACAGCCATTGTCAGCATATAGTCTGCCTGGTTAATGCCGTAAACCAGCACTTCCAGTTCAATTTCACCCATAGCCTGGTCGTTGATGATTTCCAGATATTTTGGTTCAAGGATGTTTGCAACATAGGCATCTTCTACAAAGCCCAGCAGTGGTGACCGGTACATCAGCACTTCAACAGGCATTGAGCCATCTTCTTCCAGTTCTTCTGTTACAACGCGGGAAATCTGGTCTTCTTCAACTTCTTCAAAAAATGGGATATAAGTCAGAATCTCGGCAACGCCGGCTCTTTTATCGCTTGGTACGCTCATTTCGATACACTCCATAAATATAATTTTTAAAACTGAAAATCATTTTACCATATATTATTTTTTTATTCAATAAGCTCAATGTTGAAAAAACAAGGGCGGATATTGTATAATTTAATAAATTATCTTTGTAAAAAGGAGATAGATATGAAATTTATATCTTGGAACGTTAACGGCCTGCGCGCCTGCATGGGCAAAGGCTTTATGGATTTTTTCAACGCTGAAGATGCAGACTTTTTCTGCCTGCAGGAAACTAAATTACAGCCGGACCAGATCAGTCTGGACCTGCCGGGTTATGAACAGTACTGGCACTCTGCTGAAAGAAAAGGCTATTCCGGTACAGCTATATTCACAAAACACAAGCCGCTGTCTGTATCCACCGGTATGGATGACTATGTGGATGACGAAGGCAGACTTATTACTCTTGAATACGAAAAATTCTACCTTATCACTTCCTACTCCCCAAACAGTAAGGAAGGCCTGGCAAGAATTGACTACCGTATGGACTTTGAAGACAAACTTCGCGCCTATATGCTGAAGCTTTCACAGACAAAACCTGTGATTCTCTGTGGAGACCTTAATGTTGCCCACAACGAAATCGACCTTAAAAACCCAAAAACAAACCGTATGAACCCTGGCTTTTCCGACCAGGAGAGAGAAAAATTCGGTATGTTGCTTGATGCAGGCCACACAGATACTTTCCGCCATCTTTATCCTGACCTTGAGGGCGCATACAGCTGGTGGAGCTACCGCTTTAAAGCAAGAGAAAAGAATACAGGGTGGCGTATTGACTACTTTGTAGTGTCAGACAGTCTGAAAGATAACATCAAAGAGGCTAAAATCCGCAGTGATATCTTCGGCAGCGACCACTGTCCTGTAGTATTGGAGCTGGATATATAATGGGTATATGTAATATCTGCCCAAGAAACTGTAACATTGACCGCAGTGAGAAAATCGGCTACTGTGCAATGACAGACACGGTAAAAATATCCCGTGCCGCCCTGCATATGTGGGAAGAACCCTGTATCAGCGGTGAAAAGGGAAGCGGAACTGTTTTCTTTTCGGGCTGTAATATGAAATGTGTTTTCTGTCAGAACAAGGATATTTCAACAGATGGTTTCGGCAAAGAAATTACCATCGGAAGACTGGCAGAGATTTTTCTTGAACTGCAGGACAAAGGCGCCCTGAATATAAATTTGGTAACGCCTACCCACTATACATTGCAGATTATTGACGCTGTGAAAATTGCAAGGGCAAAAGGGCTGAAACTGCCGATAGTGTACAACACCAGCAGCTACGAAAAGGTGGAAACCATTAAGTTGCTGGAAGGCATTGTGGATATATGGCTGCCGGACTTCAAGTATATGGACAACACCGCCGCACAGCGATACTCCAAAGCCCCCGACTATGTGGAAAACGCCAAAGCCGCTATAGCTGAAATGGTGCGTCAACAGCCGGAATGTGCTTTCAATGAAGACGGTATTATACAGAAAGGTGTTATAGTCCGCCATCTTGTACTGCCGGGGCAGACACAGCGGGCTAAAGATGCTGTACAATATCTGTATGACTGCTATGGAGACAGCATTTTCATCAGCATTATGAGCCAGTACACACCTTGTACTGACCTGGGCGATTATCCCGAAATCAACCGCAAACTCACCGCAGAAGAATATGATGATGTAGTGGATTTTGCCGTGGAAATCGGTGTGGAAAACGGTTTTCTGCAGGAGGGCGAATCTGCCAGCGAAAGTTTTATACCGCCTTTTAATCTTGAGGGCGTATAAATGTGATTCAAGTCACATCTAAGCATATCGATATATAGTATAATCGTATCGTTGAGATATATGAAAAGGGAAATTATGCTCAACGCAGGCTGTGGAGTTACATTCCACAGCCTTTTCTTTTGTGAAATTTCAAAATAAATTCACACAATAATAAAATAATATGGTAAAATATAATTTATTGAATATATTTTACGAGGGATTTATGAAAAAGGACAGACTTATATATATGCTCACGGTTGTGCTGGCGACGCTTTATATTTTTGTAGCCAACAAAGCCGCAAATATAAACAAGCAGACCTACAGCCTTAATTTCAATGTAGGCACACCGGTAAAAGCCCGAATTGTACAGGTTCTGGACCCAAACTATGAAAAGACAATTTATGAAGGTATAGAAACAGAGGATGCCATAATCCTTTTTGAAGCCGAAATTATGTCTGGTTATCGCAAAGGTGAAAACATCACTGCCATACAGCAGATAGACAGTATGTACGCTGTGCGGCAAAAGGTGGTAGAACCGGGTGACAAAGTGGTTATTTACAAAAACCAAAATGCCGCCGCCCGGGATATAAAATATATGTTTGCTGAATATCACCGCGTGGATTTTCTGATTTATACCTATATTCTGTTTGCACTCCTTCTGGTTGTGCTGGGCAAAAGCAAAGGTGTAAACACACTTATATCACTTACATTTACCGTGGGGTGCATTCTGTTTGTGTTTATACCTGCGGCACTTAATGGCGGCAATATCTACTCCTGGACAATTTCAACAGGTATCTACATTATGGTTGTGCCGCTGATTATCAACAACGGTGCTTCACGTAAAAGTCTGGCGGCTATGATAGGCTGTACATCAGGGGTGGTTATATCGGGTATTCTGACAGTAATGGCTGTTCACGCCTGCCGTCTGACAGGCCTTACCAGCGAAGATGCCATGTACCTGCTGTTCCTCAACAACGAAAACCCTATCGACATCAGAGCCATAATCTTTTCGTCAATTATTTTCGGTGCAGTAGGTGCAGTTATGGACGTTTCTATGTCCATTGCTTCATCACTGTCTGAAATCAAGGAGCAGGCCCCTGATATGAGCGCAAAACAGCTGATGTCCAGTGGTATGGTTATCGGCCGTGATATTATGGGCACTATGGCAGATACACTTATTCTGGCATATATCGGTTCATCACTTTCGGTTACACTGCTTATTGCGGCATACAACAGCTCTACGCCGCTGTTGCTGTTCAACAGTGAAATGATTCTGGTAGAACTTCTGCAGGCTGTGGCAGGCAGTATGGGCATTTTGCTTACAATTCCGCTTACAAGTATCGTCTGCGGTATGCTTTATGCTTCAAAGGATACAAACGATAAAAAGAAATATAAAGCCGAATAAAAACCAAATCCCTCAGGAGTGCACCTGAGGGATTTTTTGACAGACGGGGGAATAGGGTGTTATCTCACCAGACTGTAATTCACCATCATACAAAAACAAAAGGCACCTGCAGGTGCCTTTTTGTATCAATTATTTGTTTTCTTCCCAGATAGGTTCTTTCAGCAGCCAACGGCCTGTGTAATCTTTGTAGAACAGGTCTGTGTTGTAGAACTTATCAATAATTTTCCAGAATTCTGTTTCTGTGTAACCGCAGAAATTGCAGAAGTCTCTTACAGACAGAACATCCAGGTTGCCGTCGCGTTCTTTGATGATTGGAATAGCTTCTTCCCTTGTCATCATACCATAGCGGATATAACGTGCTGTGTAGTCTGTAGCAGCTGCATGGCCGAATTTAGGGTATTTCAGCCAGCTGTGTACAAGGTATGCACGGCTGTCAATCTGGTCAAAGTTTTCTGCGTGGTGGCTTCTGTCCCATTCGTGTGTGAGATCGTGGAATCCACGGGATTTTGCCAACATATAGTTTTTATAGCTGTTCCAAGGCAGGAAGTAGGACATATACATTGGGTCCAGTCTTGCCAGGTCTTCCGGTGCAGGTGCTTTTGTCATTGCCAGTGCTGCAGGGTCGATGCCCAGAGCCAGCAGTTCTTCTTCGTCCATACCGGATGCTACGCCGTTTTCAATCTGACCACGTGCAGAGTATGTTTCTTCGTCAGCATTGCCACCGTATTCATAACTTACGTTTTCGCCGTATACCAGCAGCATTGTGTTGAATTTCAGCGCCATATGCAGTGGGAATGTGTAGATATGTCTGTCCAGGTACCATGTTGGTTTGCCGTAGTTTTCAAACATATATCTCATCAGAATTTTCTGTGTTCTGATGTCTGGTTTACAGCTGATAATTGGGCAGCCGAATTCTTCGCTGATGTTTTTCAGGTTGTGTTTGCCTGCTTCAGTCATAGGGAAGTTGTCTTCCACGCTGAACAGGATAGGAGTCATTTTCATAACTTCCTTCATGATATATACCTGGAAGTGGCTGTCTTTACCGCCGGAAACAGCGATAGCACAGTCGTACTGACCAGGGCCGTTACAGCCACGGTATTTGTCGCACAGAGCTTCAAATTCTTTCCAGCGTGCCTGCCAGTCGATGTTTTTGCGGTTTTCGTAGTGAGTACATGCACTGCAAACGCCTTCTTCGTTGAAAGTGATACCTGGGCGTGTATCAGGCATTGTACATTTTTTACAATATTTCATAAAGTCACTCCTTGAACTTTTAATTTAAGGGTTTAAATAAATTATCACAAATCTACTTTACTATTATATCATACAATTTGCAAGCGTGTATACAAAATATTTACAAAATGATAGAATATTGACAATAATATACAGTTATATGGAGATAGAGATGAAATATTTTCTTGCATTTATTCTTGTTATGAATGTTATAACCTTTGTTATGTTCGGTATGGACAAAAGAAAGGCTGTAAAGGGCAAATGGCGCACACCTGAAAAAACACTGCTGCTGTTGGGTTTGTGCTTTGGCAGTATAGGTCAGCTATTGGGGATGAAAGTTTTCCGCCACAAGACAAACAAATGGTATTTCTGGTTCTGTGGAATGTTGTCTCTTGCTATACAAATAGTAATTATTTATAAAATATTTACAAATTGTATGACTTGAGACGTCGAAATTCTTTGACACATTGTACAATATTGTATATACTTAAATCAGTAACAAATGAATCGTAAAAACGGAGGATTACACAATGTATACAGATGGTAAACTGCTTATAGCAAAAGGTGAAAAACCATTGTACCTTCTGCCAAAAATGGCAAACCGCCACGGCCTTATTGCCGGTGCTACAGGTACAGGTAAAACAACTACACTGAAGGTTATGGCTGAAAGTTTTGCAACAGCTGGCGTACCTGTTTTTGTTGCCGATATCAAAGGTGACCTGGCAGGCACAGCAAAAATGGGCGGTGGCAAGGAATGGGTTGAAAACTCTGTTCAGTCACTTGGTCTGGAAGGCTTTAACTACACACAGATTCCTACAAGATTCTGGGATGTATTCGGCAAAAAAGGTCACCCGGTAAGAACAACAATGACAGAAATCGGCCCAATGCTGCTGGCAAGAATCCTGGGCCTCAATGACACACAGGAAGGTATTCTCAATATTACATTCCGCGTAGCTGACGAAAACGGTCTTCTGCTGCTGGATATCAAAGACCTGCGCGCAATGCTGCAGTATGTAAGCGAAAATGCAAAGGAACTTTCACAGTTCTACGGCAACATCACAAAACAGTCTGTTTCTGCAATCCTGCGCAGCCTGCTTTCACTTGAAGATGCAGGTGGCGACCAGTTCTTTGGCGAACCTGCAATGGACGTAAAAGACTGGATGCAGGTAAGCTATGACGGCAAAGGCTTTATCAATATTCTCAACTGCGAACAGCTGTTTCAGTCACCTGTGCTTTACTCCACATTTATGCTGTGGCTGCTGAGTGAACTGTATGAATCCCTGCCAGAAGTAGGCGACCTGGAAAAACCAAAAATGGTGTTCTTCTTTGATGAAGCTCACCTGCTGTTTGACGATGCACCAAAAGCTCTTCTGCAGAAAATCGAACAGGTTGTTCGTCTTATCCGTTCCAAAGGTGTTGGCGTTTACTTTATCACACAGAACCCTACAGATATCCCAGACTCTGTTCTGGGTCAGCTGGGCAACCGTGTACAGCACGCCCTGCGCGCATACACACCTGCTGAACTGAAAAAGGTAAAAGCAGCTGCTGAAACATTCCGTGTAAACCCTGCATTTGACACAGTTGATGTTATCACAAACCTGCCTACAGGCCAGGCTCTGGTTTCATTCCTGGACGAAGATGGTGCACCATCAGTTGTTGAAAAAGCACAGGTTGTTCCACCACAGACATATACAGGCACTCTGACTGATGAAGAAAGAGCTGCATTTATGGCCAATGGTGGCCTGGGTGGCAAATACGATACACTGGTTGACAGAGAATCTGCATACGAAATCCTGCAGCAGGTTGCTGTGGAAGCACGGGCAGCAGTTGAAGAAAAACTGAGACTGGCCGAAGAAGCAGAAGAAGCTGAAAAACAGGCGAAAGAAGCCGCAAAAGAAGCAGAAAAACGGGCCAAAGCTGCTGAAAAAGAAGAAGCTGCCCGTCTGAAAGCTGAAGAAAAAGCAGAAGCTGCACGCATCAAGGCAGCACAGAAAGAAGAAGCTGCAAGAATCAAGGCTGAAGAAAAAGCAGCTAAAGAAAGACGGAAGAAGATCGAACAGCTGGCTGCATCAGCTGCAAAGAGCATGACAACTTCTGTTGTAAACTCTACACTTAAACGTAAAGCAGGTAAAAATGCGTCAGTTGCAGAAAAAGCTCTGACAGCTGCATACAACAATGCCATCGGCAATGTTGGCCGTCAGGCGACAAACACACTTGTCCGTGGTCTGCTTGGCACACTGCTGAAATAATTCAATATGTAGCAAGATGCGCAAAAAGTGCGCTGATAAAACAGTCCCGGCAGGAAATCCTGCCGGGACTGTTCTTGTATATACAACAGACATATTTCAGTATAAGAAAAACTGTTAGGAAAATTTGAATTTGGCGAATTGATTGTAGTACAGTATAACCGCGTAGGGGACGGCGTCCTCGACGTCCCGAAATCTCCCGAAAATCGCGTAGGGGCGGATATTATCCGCCCGTTGTAATACCACACAGGTTATTGTTTTGTCATTCTGAGCGAGTGAAACGAGTCGAAGAATCTTTGCTATGGTGTAAGCACAAATTCTTTTTTTACGCTGCGCTGGCGTTACTTTTGGTGCCAAAAGTAACCAAAACGTGGGTGACGGAGTCGACCGCCGCCAGTGGCGGATGAAGGGAGACGGAGGAAGGGAAAACAACGAGCAGACAAGAGGGGCTTCAGCCCGTCG
>JAFZGF010000078.1 GCA_017555565.1 Oscillospiraceae bacterium | reverse complement strand
GGAAAAGCAGATAAACTTAAAGATATACTGTCTTTAAATTTTATTACAGACAATATCTGGGTGCGACTGGCGCTGATTGTGCTGCCATTTGTGTTCAGCCTTGTTGTTGGTGGTGGCGTCAAAGGTGGCGACAAAATAAAAATACGGGACAGTAATCTGTATGATGTTTACTACAACACAACCACCCAGGAATATTTTGTAGATATTGATTCCGGCAGCGTAAATCTTGCCCTTTATGTACCAAATGGCACACAGCAAATAAATGTTTATTTTAAAGAAACTACAGGCTATGAGTACCAGTCTGGCAGTTATGGGCTGGAAGATGCCATTACAGTACAGGAAAACACCAATGGCTATTACACAATAGAAGCTGTAATGGAAAATGGCACACAGACCATCACTATGTACACTATTTAGGAGGCAGTTATGGAAAACAAAAAACAATACTGCATCCTTTGCGGTGCTGAAAATAATCTGACAGCAAAATTCTGCTGCAAATGCGGCGAAAGCCTGAACCAGAAAGACGACAACCTGCAGACTTATGCCAAAGAAAAAGTTAAAGACAAGGTAACTGACGAAATAAAAAGCAAGGCCACTGATAGTTTGTTGGATATGCTGAAAAAATTTCTCAACTCCAAAGCCTATGGGATTATTCTCTCACTTTCAGTTGTGGCCGGTGCCACAGGCATGATGGCAGGTGGCAGTGGAGTGAAAGAATTTTCAAACAATGTGCCTGGTATGTTCAAAGACGGCACAATTTATGCTATGAATCTTTCCGGCATGGAGAATCTGGGTGTATACGGCGGTATAGGCATCTACCCTATCCGTGATTCTGCCGGCAATATTTCAATGATTTATCTGGCTGGTACCACACATTTTTCAATGTATACAGACTTGGCAGTTACCGGCTCAAACGGAAAGAAACTTATAAGCGAACGCATACAGGAAGATGAAAGAGGTGCCAGACAGTTCTGTTACGTGGTTGAAGATCTGAATGCTAATATTGAAATAGTGCCAAAAGCCGTTGATGGCAGTGATACTTATGATGGAAAATCTGAAATCATTCTGGGAACAGATTACGGCATCAGAAAGCTCAGCGAATACGGAAAAGAACAGCTGGAAAAAGTGACAGAATATCACGATAATGGAAATCTGAAATATCAGTATTTTATCACACATACCATCTACGCTGACAAAGGCGATGTATATGGCAACCACGAAATGCATTATGACGAACTTGGCAGGCTGGTGCTGGAAACTGAAGACAATTCTGTAGAAACACGGCGCCATGAAGTAACCTATTATGATAATGGTGATATTCTGAAATTGCGCCGGGAAAACAATCTGCAGACCAGCGAATGGCTGGAAGATGCAAACGGAAACTGCCTGCGCAGGGTTACTTACCTGAACCCTGGCGAAATAGGATATACCGATGAGTATACCTATTACGAAAATGGTCAGCTTAAAACAGAATCACAGTATGGCCGTGGGTCTGTGGCGGAAGATATGCTGTCTTCTTACTATGAATACTACGAAGACGGCAGTAAAAAGCTGACCCAGAGTTTTACAGATAACGGCAATGTTTACAGCGAATCCGTTTACAACCAAGACGGTACAGGTCAGGCATTCAAGTATACATATAATTCTGACGGTACACGATATGCTGATACAGTATATGATTTTTATGTAAACGAACACGGAAATCAGATGATAACAAAAGAAACACTGTACAGAGCAGATGGCAGTGTATGGCATATGTATACCTATGATGACAACGGCAACAGAGTGCTGGTAGAATAAATATCGTACAATCAAAACCACCAGTGAAATGCAATAGTCAAGCAAAAGTAGACACAATAAAACCACAGTTAAGCAAACCCTTGTTCGATTTTAAATTGGACAGGGGTTTTGTAGTTCAATTTGTAAGAAAGACGATGATTGTTAAAGTAATATACATAATCATCTATGAATTTAGGGAAATCAGTAACAGATTTTAAATCAAAATCCCAATAAAGTTCATCTTTAATCCATCCATTGATGGATTCGATAATTGCATTGTCTGTAGGAGTAGATACTCTTGACATAGAACGCTGAATATTCGTATAATCTTTATGGGCTAAAGCGAAAGCCCTTGAGGAGTAGACACTACCCTGGTCGGTGTGAAGAATGACTGGGTATGTCTGCTCTTTTGTTTTTTCTATCAGAGTTTCAAG
>JAFZGF010000077.1 GCA_017555565.1 Oscillospiraceae bacterium | reverse complement strand
GCAATCTGCTGATCGCCACCCTGGGAACCAGCATAGAAACGATGCACTTTCAGACCTGTGGCTTCTGCAACCATTTTACCTGTCACACCTGTGGCAAGAAGATTATGTTTTGCCAGTATACCGCTGTAAGCGATACAAAACTGTACCATAAGCTCTTTCTTTTTATCGTGTGCAATAAGTGCTATATTCATTTTACAACCCTCCAACTATATGATTATCTGAATTTCTTTGCCTGTTATTCTTTCTGATATTGCGCTGAATATTATTTTTTCCTGACTGCCAAGTGTAAGCTGACTGCCGCTGATGGCATTTACTGCAATCTGTCGGGACATAGGGATAACACCCAATAGCTGTGCACATACACCATCTATCACAGCATCCAGGTCATCATAACCTGAATATCTGAATGTATCCGGAGCAAACTTGTTTATTATCAGACGAATATCATTTACGCCATTTCTGTACATTTCATCAGAAACAAGACGGCCATCCCTTACGGATATAATATCTGGAGTAACCACAATTACACCCATAACAGCTGACTTGCATGCGGCATAGAATGCATTGCCTACACCTGCAGCAGTATCAATGATAATATAATCAAAATCGTCATAAAGGCTGTCTGTAACCTGTTTGAAATTGGAAAAATCGGTATTGTAGCTATTATACGGAGCAGCTATAACAGAGAGATTATCGGTGTAGGGACTGACCGACATAGCTTTATACCGGTCGCATCTGCCCTGCAACACATCACCGATGTCAAACACCGCAGAGGTATCAATACCTGATATAACATCTATACTGCGCAGGCCGGCATCCAGTTCTATAAGCAGGGTTCTGCAATTCTTCTGTGCAAGTTCTGTGGCAACATAAGTAGCAACTGTGCTTTTACCTGTGCCGCCCTTGCCGGAAGCAATCATAATAACTGTAGCCATAATTCCTCCGAAACGAAAGATATTATACCATAAATGGCAAATTATAAAATATTAACGCATTCTATCTACATTAACAGATAAATTATATCACAAAAACTGCTTTTATACAACGATTTTCGCTTTTATTAGCACAAACTTTTACCTTTGCACCAATTTATAAGTAAACTATTGTGCAGACTGTAAAAAGTTATCAACCAAAGGCATTTGGATCCTGGGATTTTATTTCATAATATGCATTAAACACATCCTTTACCCCAAGGGCAAGGTTGTAACCGTTACCGCCTTTTTCGGCAATAATGGCAATTGCAATTTCAGGATTATCCACAGGACCGTAAGCCATCATTGTCGCGTTGTAAAGATTTCCTGGAACCTGGGCTGTACCGGTTTTGCTGGCTATGGTGTAAGGCAATTCGTCAAGATACATTTTGGCACTGCCTTCTTCGGAGGCCATAATCATACCTTTCTCTGCAATATCAAAGGCATTGTTTGTGTTAGGTGTCTGTGAAAGAACAGTAACCGGTGCTTTATAAATAACCTGACTGCCGTCATAGCTTTCTATGCTGTTCACAATATGTGTGGCATAGCGCACACCTTTGTTGGCAACTGTATTGGCATATGTAGCCAGCTGTACAGCTGTAATAACAGTATCAAGCTGACCGATTGAAGCCTGGATAACGTTACCAGCCTGCCATCTGCCACCAAGAGATTCTGTAAATTCCGGATTTGACAGACGACCCCGGGCTTCAGTTACTTCCAGACCTGTGAGAACACCCAGCCCCATATTGTGGGCAGATTCATTTACTACATCTATGCCCAGACGTCTGCCAAGGTCATAGAAGAAACAGTTGCAGGATACTTTTATAGCCTGCTTTACATTGATAGTGCCATGGGCAACACCGCTGGCACAGCTTGGCAGAGGGCCGCCCCACTGCTCAACTGTGTAATAATCATAGTAACCACGGCAGGTATAGGTGAAGTTTTCATCAATAATTCCTGCCTGCAATGCGGCTATTGCAACATTTACCTTGAAAACAGAACCCGGTCTGTACAGTCCCTGAACAGAGCGGTTAAAAAGCGGTGTATCTGCATCTGCAAAATATTCTTCATAATTGCTGTTATAAAGGTTAAGGTCATAGCTTGGGTAGTTACTTACAGCCAGGACACTGCCATCTTTTACGCTAAGTACAACCATAGCCGCACCTGTACATTCTTTACCCCAACCTGCCTGGCGGGACTGGAGCATCTCTACCTGGGATTTCAGTATTTCGTTTGAACGTTTCTGAAGTTCTACATTGATTGTCAGCTTTACATTATTGCCCGGTTGTGGCCGCTGAACAATTTCAAGGTCTGTAACTTCACCATACATATTTTTTTCGATCTGTACAACGCCATCTTTGCCTTTGAGATAGCTTTCGTATGCGCGTTCAAGACCAGATTTGCCCAGAATATCGTTAAGACCATAGCCCTGAGATTTAAGCTGCCGGTATTCTTCGGCATAAATAGGACCTACTGTACCCAGAATATGCGGCAAAACAGTGCCATCAGCATAGTATCTTTTACCGCTTTCAGTAATTTCTATACCGGTAAGTTCAGATGACAGCTCTTTTATAATTGTAGCTGTATGGATTGAAACATCCTTTGCAATGTCAAAAGGATATGATGCCGAATATCCTTCCCTTTCCATTGTGTAACGGATACCTGCTACCAGACGCTGATATTCCTGCGGAATATTTTCCAGCTTGTATCTGGCAACAAGTTTGGCCATAACATCCTGCTCACTGGCGTATATCGCAACACCTGCAACATCTTCACGCAGGCGGGTAAGCTCTGCCTTTTTTTCATCTATAAAAGAATATGGATATTCTGCTTCCATAGGAAGTATATCGTTGAGCTTTTCACCTTGTGCCAAAAGAATTTTTGCAGTATCAAGTATTCTTTCGTTAAGTTTGTCTGAAGGCATATACGCCTTGTTTATAGTAACATCAAACACAACCTGGCTGCCTGCCAATGGAACACCGTTTATATCAACTATATCCCCTCTGGCAGCTGTTACAGTCTGATTGATTCTGGTGCTGGAATTTGACTTGCTGTAGTATTCTTCCCCGTCTATTATCTGATATTGTATCAGTTTAAGTGTAAAAGCGGTGAAAATACCAATAATGACAATTACAAGTATATTCAACCTTGAATCCAATATTTTTTTCACTTTTACCTCGCATCAAAACGCATAAATTTAACGTTGATAAAATCTATAAAAAAGTAAAATGCAAGGCTGAAAACCGCACTGTATGCGCTGATCAGCAAAACATTTTTAAAGTAATAAAACAGTTTTCCCGTATAATTGCCAAACATAAATGAAAAGAAAAAGTCCATCGACAGCATGATAATCATTGCCGCAAATGTAAAACTGTACATATTTCTCAATGTTGGCTTAAAGAAAAACTTTGCAGAAACAATACCTGCAAAACAGCAAAGCAGCAGAAGAATTGTAAAAGTTCCCACCACTCTGCCACAGGACAAATCTGTAAGCAGACCGCCTGCAAGATATACAAACCCAGCCTGCCAGTTTTCGTCCAGCATTGAAAGCACTATGCAGAATGGCAACACGAACACTGGTTTCAGTCCAAAAACTGACAGAAATCCCGGTGTTGACTGGAAAATATACAATACAAACACAGCCATCACAAAAATCCGATATTTTGCAGTTTGCTTCAAAATAATATCTCGTCTATCCATCTGCAATACCTTTATTCTGTGAAATCTGTAATTACGAAAACTATTTTTACATTCTCAATATCTGCGGCAGGTTTTACTGTAGCATATTTTGAGTTACCTGAATCTTCTATATCAACGGATTCAACTGTACCTATTATCAGGTCTTTAGGGAATACAGTACCATAGCCTGTGGTACTTACTATATCGCCTGCTTTTACCTTTGTATCTTTTGGCAGATAGTTCATTACACAGACTTCGCCCTGGCTTAAATTATAACTACCGCTTGAAATACCTACGTCTCTTTCGCTGCCCGCAATACAGCCTACATTTACCGCTGGGCTGAGAATAGTTGAAACTTTGGCAAAATTAGCACCTGTTTCAACAACCATACCTATAAGTCCGTCTGCGGAAATTACAACATCGTTTACTGCCACTCCGTGTCTTGTACCTTTGTCTATCGTGAAAGAATGGAATTTGTCCATTCCATCTCGTCCTATAACACTGGCACCCAGAGTTTCAAACTGTTGAATATCATCTGCTATGTTCAATAATTTTTTATACTCTTTATTTTCCAAGGCAATACGATCGTATTCGATCTGCTTGGAACGCATAATCGCCAGTTCTCTTTTCAGCTGTTCATTTTCTTCAATTATGCTGTCTATATTAAGACTTCTGTCTGTCCAGGCATCGATTTTATTTCCGATAGAAGATGTTGCCTTCTGGAATGGTACCGCCAATGCCCCCATAATGTTCTGTGGAAGCGCAGTAAGCTGGCCAGTTGAAGCGGCATATGCCATAATGCCTGATATCAAAAGCAAAGCTATAAGCAATGCTTTTGTTATTTTGGACTGGATATTCACGGTGGTTCTCCTTGTCTCTGATTATATTAAAAAATTTGCAAGCCCATTGACAACGAGCTTGCAAAATGTAATTTAAACTAGATAGTTCTGTTATTTTCCTGAAGCACGTCTTTAAGTGTGTCCATATGGTCAAGAACATAACCTGTGCCGTTTGCAACACAGTCCAGAGGGTTTTCTGCGATATAAACATCGATGCCTGTTTCAGCACAGATAAGTTTATCCAGGCCACGCAGCATAGCGCCGCCACCTGTGAGAGTGATACCTCTGTCAATAATGTCAGCAGCAAGTTCCGGTGGTGTTCTTTCCAGAGTTTCTTTAACTGCTTCGATGATTTTTTCAAGGCTTTCACGGAGAGCTTCTCTTACATCTTCAGATGAGATGATAGCATTTTTTGGCAGACCGTTAATAAGGTTACGGCCTTTTACTTCCAGAGTAAGATCTTCGTCAAGTTTATATGCTGTACCAACTTCGATTTTAATTCTTTCGGCAGAACGTTCACCGATAAGCAGGTTGAATTTTCTCTTGATATAAGCGATGATAGCCTGGTCAAATTCGTCACCGCCTGTACGAACACTGCGGGATGCAACGATACCGTTAAGAGAAATAACAGCAACTTCGCTTGTACCACCGCCGATGTCTACAACCATGCTGCCAGCAGGTTCCTGTACTGGAAGACCTGCACCGATTGCAGCTGCCATTGGTTCTTCAATAATCATAACCTGGCCTGCACCTGCATTGATGGAAGCTTCTCTTACAGCACGTCTTTCAACTTCTGTAACACCTGATGGAATACAGATAACTACTGTAGGTTTAAAGATAAGGGATGGACCACAGGCTTTTTTGATGAAAATTTTCAGCATTGCTGCTGTAACATCAAAGTCTGCGATAACACCGTCTTTAAGAGGTCTTACAACCATAATTGAGCCAGGTGTTTTACCGATAACATCTTTTGCTTCGTTACCTACAAATTTTACAGTATCATTTTTTGTATCTACAGCAACCACGCTTGGTTCACGCATGATTACGCCTTTGCCCTTCATAAATACAAGTGTATTGGCTGTACCAAGGTCAATACCAATACTTTTGTTCAATCCAAACATATTATTCTCCTTTAAAATATTTAAATATATAATAAATTTACTTATAATGCAATTTTGTGCTAATCTATTCTATCATATACTATGATAAAAAATCAATTACTATTTTGTCACTTTTGACAAATTTCACAGTATATTCAAAAAAATTAATAAATTCTTAAGCTTTTCCTTTGGAAGACCCACAACATTGTAGTAGTCGCCTTCTATTCTGTGGATGTAATTACCCATAAAGCCCTGTATCCGATATCCGCCCCGCTTGTCATATGGCTCGTCTGTATCGATATACTGAAGGATCGTTTCTTCAGGGACCATATCAAAATATACCTGTGTTTCGTCACAGAAAGTGTACATTTTACCATTCTTGTACACACTTACCGCAGAATAAACGCTGTGCATTTTTGACGAAAGCGATTTTATCATCTGATATGCATCTGGTTTGCCTTTTGGCTTTTCCAACACTTTACCGTCAAGATCAACCACAGTGTCACTGGCAATAATTACCATGTCTTTCTCTTTGATAAGGTTCACAGCAGCTATGCATTTGTCTTTTGACAGTCTTATGCATTTGTCTTTTGGGCTGAGAAATGGATACTCATTTTCGATTATCTGTGGGGAAACCTGTTTGAAGTCTGCAAGAATCTCTGATAGAATTTCTTTTCTTCTTGGGGATGTGGAAGCAAGATAAACAGCCATTGTTACCTCTTATGATCTGTTGTAAATAAACATTGCGATGGCAATTGTAATAATCTGTGCTACAGAAACAGACATAGCAAAGCCAAAGGTGATTTTAACTATGATAAGGTCAAGCACTGCAGGGTTTGCCGCAGAAAAGCCTATGGTGTTTGTATAGCCCAGCCAGGCAAGAGCAGGAATGCCCCTGAAAACTGTTGCCAAAAGTGAGCCGGTAAGAATACCAGCCAGCAAATAGAATAAAAATAAAAAAGTGCGTTTCATATAAATCTCCAAAATATTATGGCAGACAGGCTACCGCTTATCCGCCACAATTTATTTTTATAAAGAAGCCTTGTAGTAAAGGCCGCGTGTGAAGTCATCGCCAAAAGGCTGACCCTGTGTGAATTTTCTGATTACATTTTCAACTGTTGATTTGTTTTCTACTGTGAAATTCAAGGAAACAAAGTCAGCGTTGATTTCGTTCTGTTTGTCACCGATGTACAGTGGAACAGGGTTGAAAATTTCTCTGTAGCCTGAAATCTTACCGTGGCAAAGCAGCGGGAGCTTCATTCCCTTTCTATCTGTAAGGAAACCTTTGCCGTTGCACTCTGCACAGGTTTTTACGTTGTGCATTGGACAGGCTTTTACCAGCATAACCGGTATATGGCCGTAGCCAATAACAGTCGTTTTTACATCAGCTGTGATTCTGCCAATCTGGTCCAAGGTAATTTCAGGGCTTACGGTAATATTTTTTACTCCAAGTCTGGCATATTCGGATGCAGCAAGGCTGTTTGATATATTGAGAGTAAAGGATGAGAAGATTTCACATCCTTCAACCAGTGGTATATGGCCTATATTCTGCACACAGAAGCGTGTAAAGCCATTCTGCTTTGCACGCAGTACTTGTTGAAGAATTTTGTCTTCTTTGCCAAATATATCGCGAGAAAGTTCGAGTACTGCTTTATTTTTTAAAGCATCCGGAATTTCATCAACGTATTCGACAGGAATTGTAATATATTTGAACATATGACAATAATCCATAGGTATCTGGTCTATATTTTCAAAACGTGCCACCAGTTCCGGTGTAGTAAAACGATGTTTTACAGATGGTATTTCATACTCTTTTACCTGGTGTGGCAGTACTGTCTCACGCTGTGCCAGCAAAATATCTGCCAGTGAACGTCTGGCTGCATTGATAGCAGACAAAGGAATATATTTGCCCCAAAGCAGATCATATTCAAGATTTTCAAGATAGAAAGGTGTGCCGCCCAGTTTTTCAAGGGCAGTTCTAAGTGACACAGAAAAGTCTTTTTCAGTGTCCTGCACATCTGCTGCTATTCGCTGTGAGAATGTATTCGTACCATCAGAAATCGTAAGTGTGCTTTCATTTTCACTCATAGAAAATTTGAAAGAAACAGGTACATACTGTCCTTCACGGCGATACAATGCACGGAGTTTAGGAAGTGTTTCCTTGGTTTTGGCACTGTCTTCTTTTGTTCTCACGCCAAATGCTGTTTTATCCAGTTTATTTTCCAGAAATCCATTTGTAAAGCCTGAACGGCTGAAAGCGTCCGCCAGCAGCTGTTTGTCAAATGGTTGACCAGCAACAGCTTTGCGGGCATTGTCTACAGCGGCTGCAACATATTCTGGTGTGCGCAGGCGACCTTCAATTTTAACACATTTTACACCCATTTTTTCGATGGCAGGCAGCATTTCCATTGCGCACAGATCTTTGAGACTGAGATGATTATCTTCTGCATTACCTCTTGCAGACATTGGCAAGCGGCAAGTGCCCGCACATCTGCCACGGTTGCCGCTGCGTCCACCAAGAAATGCAGATGCATAGCACTGACCTGAAAGAGACATACAAAGCGCACCGTGGATAAAAATTTCTGTTTCTATACCACAGTTTTTGGTAATATACTCAACATCCCTGAGAGAAAGTTCCCTTGCAAGAATAACACGACTGTAACCCATTTCCTTCAGTAACATGGCGCCGGCAAGATTATGTACAGCCATCTGTGTGGAGCCATGAAGATCAATGGTAGGTGCAACTTCTTTTATAATTTTTGCAGAGGCAAGGTCCTGGGCAATAATTGCATCTACACCGCAGGCCGCCACCTGTTTTACTGTTTCTTTGAATTCTTCCAGTTCCCTGTCATAAAGAATTGTGTTGAGAGTTACGTTCACCTTTACATTTCTGGCATGACAAAAGCCAACGGCCTTTTTAAGCTCTTCAAAGCTGAAGTTGGCCGCTGATGCTCTGGCATTGAAACTCTGAACACCCAGGTACACAGCATTGGCACCGCTGTACACCGCGGCAACAAGGTTTTCCATATTGCCGGCAGGAGCTAAAATTTCAGTTTTATTAATCATTGTTACCTCTCTGATTTTTGAGATACTGAATGTCTATTTTAAGTCTTTCAAGTTCAAGCTTAACTTTTTCTGCTTCCATACGGGCATTGTTTGCATCTTCGAGATACTGTCTTACCTGTCTGCGCATATTGTCAGCAGAACTGTCTGATTTATCAAGTTTATCAAGATATGTCAGGGCACAAATAACCGCTGCCGCTGTTATTGATGCAGATGGACTTTTTTCCAGAATCCGTCTCATATCTTCATCCAGAGTATTTGCAAGTGAAAGCACGTGTTCTTCGCTGTCCTGTGAATTTATAACATAGCTTGTACCTGCAACATTTAATTTTATTTTATTGAAAGCCATAGCTGTTTCCCCCTGTTTAACTGTAAAAATAAATAATCAATTTATTTTATCATAAAATTATCCAACATAATAATACTATATATAACATATTTAAGCAACAAATTTATATAAATTTTTTCAATTTTAAGTTGATAAATTCTTAACACAATATTATAATATATGTTGTATGACTATATCTCATCATATTAAAAGTCATTAACATAGAATATATATTCTATTTGATTATAAGAAAGGAACTTAACAACATGCAAAACATTACTGCGAAAGAATTTGAACAGATGATCAAAGATACTCTTGTTCACGAATTCTCAACAGACCTGAAAACTGCATCTTATGAAGACATCTACAAAGCTGCAGCATTTAATGTGCGCAAGATTATGAGTGCCAGACAGAAAGAATTTATGGCAAAGGCCAACGGTCAGGGGGCAAAACAGATTTATTACCTCTGTATTGAATTCCTGATGGGCCGCAGCCTTAAAACCAACCTCTTTAACCTGGGTCTCAATGAAATTGCTTCTCAGGCATTCAAAAACCTGGGTATCAACGAAGAAATTATCTACGAATGCGAGCCTGATGCAGGTCTTGGCAACGGCGGTCTTGGCCGTCTGGCAGCTTGCTATATGGACGGTATCGCTGCTGACAGCTATGCAGGCGGCGGTTATTCCATTCTGTACGAATATGGTATTTTCAAACAGAGAATCGTAAATGGCTGGCAGCAGGAAATGCCTGACAACTGGCTTCCTGGCGGTCAGGTGTGGCTGAAAGCCCATCCTTCACAGGCTATCGAAGTAAGATTCGGCGGCCACGTTGAAGACAAATGGTTTGACAACTACCACCACACAATCCACAAAGATTACACAAGCGTTATGGCTGTACCACACGATATGTATGTGTCCGGTTACGGCTCTGAAGGTGTTTCCAAACTGAGACTGTGGCAGGCAAAAAGCCCTACAATCGATATGGAAAGTTTCAACAGAGGCGATTATCTGGCTGCTATCAAATCTGGCAGTGATGCAGAACTGATTTCAAAAGTTCTGTACCCTAACGACAACCATCTGGAAGGTAAAATCCTGCGTCTCAAACAGCAGTACTTCCTGTGCTGTGCTTCTATCAACGATATCGTTAACAAGCACATGGCAAAATACGGCAGCCTGGACAACCTGGCTGACAAAGTGGCTATCCACATCAATGATACTCACCCAACACTGGCTATCCCAGAACTGATGAGAGTTCTGCTGGATGACTGTGGCTTTGGCTGGGACAAATCTTTCGAAATCGTAAAGAACACATTTGCATACACAAACCACACAGTTCTTCCTGAAGCTCTGGAAAAATGGAATGCAGGTATGTTCAAGGAAGTTCTGCCAAGAATTTACGAAATTCTGGAAGAAATGAACAGACGCGCAAGAGAAGAAATGTTTGCTGCATTCCCTGGCGACCACGGCAAAGTAGACTATATGAGCCTTATCGCAAACGGTGAAGTTAGAACAGCAAACATCTGCTGCTATGTATGTCACTCTATCAATGGTGTTTCTGCACTGCACAGTGAAATCATCAAAGAAACAGTTTTCAATGATTTCTACCTCTTCACACCTGAAAAATTCAAAAATGTTACAAACGGTATTGCATACCGCCGCTGGCTGCTGCAGTCCAACCCACGTCTGTGCAAACTGCTGGACGAAAAAATCGGTGAAGGCTACAAACGTGATGCATTCCAGCTGAAAAAACTGGAAGCATTTGCTGATGATGAAGAAACACTGAAAGCAATTCTGGAAGTTAAACATCAGAACAAAGTAGACTTTGCAAAATATATGAAAAATCTGACAGGTGAAGAAATCAACCCTGATACAATTTTTGACGTACAGGTAAAACGTCTGCACGAATACAAACGTCAGCACCTGAACGCACTGAACATCATTGCTGAATACCTGTATATCAAACAGAACCCAGATGCTCCATTTACACCAAAAACATACATCTTTGGTGCAAAAGCTGCTTCCGGTTACTATATGGCAAAACAGATTATCAGACTGATTCACTCCATCAAAAACATGGTTGAAAAAGACCCTGTTACAAAAGATAAACTGCATATTGTTTACCTTGAAAACTACTCCGTATCAACTTCTGAAAGACTGATGCCTGCTTCTGAAGTAAGCCAGCAGATTTCTATGGCTGGTAAAGAAGCTTCCGGTACAGGTAACATGAAGTTTATGATCAACGGTGCTGTTACAATGGGCACATATGACGGTGCAAACATCGAAATCAAACAGAGCTGTGGCGCTGAAAACTTTATCCAGTTTGGTATGCTGCCAGAAGAAACAAAAGCACTTTCTCAGGAAGGCTACAACCCAAGAAAATACATTGCAAGAAGCAAAGTTCTGCAGGATGTACTGTATGTTCTTGAAAGCGGTATCGACGGCAACTACTTCAACGAAATCGTTGACAACCTGGTAAACAGCGACCCATTTATGGTTTGTGCAGACTTTGATTCATATCACAATGCACAGGTTGAACTGCAGAGAATCTATGCAAACAGAATGCGTTGGGCAAAAATGAGCCTGATGAACATTGCAAATGCAGGTATGTTCTCCGCAGACAGAGCGATTGAAGATTACGCTCAGAATATTTGGCACCTTCAGAAAGTAAAATAATACTATGTACTACTTCAACAGCAGAAATACTTTTTTTAAACAACCTTTTGGCGCAGTGAAAGAGGCTACTACAGTCTCTTTCTCTGTGACAAGTGACAACGAAGCAATCGCCCCTGTGCTGTGTATTGCAAAGGAAGGCGGTCGTGAAGTGCGTGTTCTTATGGATATGCACCGTGCCAAAGATGGCACAATCAAATTTACTGCCG
Source organism: Oscillospiraceae bacterium (assembly GCA_017555565.1). GTDB lineage: Bacteria > Bacillota > Clostridia > Oscillospirales > Ruminococcaceae > RGIG3102. Next base: position 35,944 of record JAFZGF010000077.1, on the reverse strand, counting down.
AATATACTTTCGACAAATTGGGATTGTATTTTTACTGTTTTAAATTTGACAGCGGCAAATACGGTATTTATAACGCAGGCAAAGGCGATGGCTATATGACAGACCGTGGGCCTTGGTTTATGCAAACTGTATACGCCAAAAACTTTTCCACACCGGATAAGTTCAAGGGCGGCATTATGTATCAGATTTTCCCAGACAGATTTTACGAAAGTAAAGAAAAGGAAGAACTGACCTGGCCTGACAGAGTTTATCGCAAAGATAAGGATGGTCAGCCTTTCTTCAAATGGGGCGAAGGTGAAACCGAACTTATCAACACCGACTATTACGGTGGTGACCTGAAAGGTATAACACAGAAACTGGATTATCTGAAAGGGCTGGGTGTTACCTGCATCTATCTGAATCCGATTTTCGAGGCACACGCAAACCACAGATACAACACAGCTGACTATATGAAAGTTGACCCTGACCTGGGTACAATGGAAGATTTCACTACTATGTGTTCAGAATGCCACAAGCGTGGTATCAGCGTAATTCTTGATGGTGTATTCAGCCACACAGGCAGCGACAGCGTGTATTTCAACAAAGAAGGCAGATATGGTAATGGCGGCGCATACCACGACCCTGAAAGTCCATATCGCGCCTGGTTTGATTTTGACAAACGCTATGACCACGGCTACCGCAGCTGGTGGGGTTTCCCTACCCTGCCGGATGTAGATGAACTTAACAAAGATTATCTCAACTATATCTGTGGCAAAAACGGCGTGATAAATTACTGGCTGAAAAGCGGTGCAGACGGTTTCCGTCTGGATGTAGCTGACGAACTGCCAGATGAATTTATCGAAAAAGTACGCCGTTCACTGAAGCAATGCGGTAAAAACAAACTTCTTATCGGCGAAGTATGGGAAGATGCTGTAACAAAAATCAGTTACAACAAAAGACGTTCCTATCTGCTGGGTAAAGGATTGGACAGCACAATGAACTATCCGTTCAGAGTTGCTGTGCTGGACTTTATCAAAAATGGTGACGGACACAGATTCTGCGAAAGCATTTTCTCTATCTATGAAAACTATCCAAAAGAAGCTTTGGACAACGCCTGGAACTTTATTTCCACCCACGATACACCAAGGGGCATAACTTACCTTATGGGTAAAAACCCTGACAGCAGCGACAGATACTGGCAGAGCCAGCAGTTTGTGGAAGGCGACGACTACAAAACTGCATCCAAAATGCTGGTATGTGCATACGCGCTGATGTTTGGTCTGCCTGGTGTACCTTGTATTTACTACGGTGACGAAATCGGTATGCAGGGTTATCGCGATCCATTCAACCGTGGATACTACAAATGGTGGGATCAGGACGAATACATTCTGAAAAACATCAAATGGCTGGCAAACTTCAGAAAAAGCCACCACGAATACCGTGAAGGCGGACTGTTCTTTGTACACGTGTCTCACAATGCAGTAGCTTATGTGCGTTATGAACACGAAGACGAGGTGCTGACAGCTGTAAACAGAGGCAATGGACCGGAAACATTTACTTATAAAGGTAAACAGTACACCATCCCTGCCCTGAATTACATTAATGCTGTAATTGAATAACATAATATTAAATTTAAAGCGGACAGATTACTCTGTCCGCTTTTTTGTTTAATCGTAATATTGGTCAAATGTGCAATTCTCTTTTGTCAGTTCCAAAATATCGCTTTCATTTATAATTTCATATGGAATATGCATCCAATATATACCGCTTTCATACCCACTTAAATGAACTGTTATCTTATTGAATTTAATGCCGTTGGAATCAAATTCATTTTTTGCCTGCAATATCGTATCTGCAAGTTTTTCTGCAGTAATATCGCTGGTTGGAAGTTGTCTTAAGTATATGAAAACATTGCCATATACCGCTGCAAGAGCATCTATTTCCTCTTTTGTGTATACCTTGTCGTTCTCAAAAGGCGGTTGCATATAAACTTCTTCCGGTACTCCCAAAATGTCTGCACCACCAAAACTGCCGTGATGGGCAATGCCTTCAGGTCTTTCACTTTCGTGAGTGAATTTATCTATTACAGGTTCACACATTTCTGAATACATTCTGCCGGCACGCAGAAAAGCATTGAAATTGTTGGCAACAGTATATTCATATCCAGAGTGTATTATATATCCAAAATGATTGAGTGTTATATCAAATATACAATCTTCGCTGCCCGGTATCCAGGCTTCTGCGCAATAATTACCATTAACCCAGTCGTACCATTGGCGTTTTATTTCATATTCCGGATGGTTTTCTTCCAGATGCTTTTCTACGGCTTTTTGTGCAAGGTTGGCTGAAATTGGATTTCCATAAATATTATTTAAAGCAATGGCAATTATTACAAACAGAATTATAAAAATTGTCTTCTTTTTCATAATGCCACCTCCTGTATTTATAATACCATTGTTTTTATTTTAATCTCAATAGTATATCACATCACAAATCTTAATTTTTCATTAATTTATCGTCGTGGATGACGGGCCATTGCCGTGTACAATAGTTGTCAGCTGTGTCCAGGTATTGCAGCCGCATACGCCATCGCGGGCAAGACCGTAATCCCCTTGGAAATTATACACCGCCCTTTCTGTAGCACCGCCGAAAATTCCGTCCAGGCCTGCTGTTGAATAACCAAGGGTATTCAGACAATCCTGGAGAATAAGGACATAAACGCCCTTACTGCCGCGATACAGCGTATTGTAACCCCGTGTGCCACCACAGGCACCACGGCCATAGCGGCGGTCAAAATGCACCCAGGTTGGTGTCATACTCAGTGGCTCCACATACCCCCACACACCAAGGTCACTGGCTATTGTGTGTATTCTGCGGCGCTGTGCGTTGGAAAGTGTCTGCCCTACATCAAAGGAAACACCGGCATAATGCTGGCTGGTGCGACCGTGGCCTCCTTCCCATATTCTTTTGAATGCATAGCGGAATGGTATCGGGGAATTATAGCTTTGACGGGTGGCATTCCAGCTTTCCATAGCCTGGCGGGTTGTCCACAGAGTAGGACTGTTGGAAGAACCGCGAAATTCCCTTACACGCATTGTATTGTTCCACACATAGGGCATACTTTCATTTTCGTTTCTCCAGAAAGTTTCCATATTTCCGGTGGATGTATTGTAAACAAGTATTTTTGCCATATTATCACCTTTCTTTATATTTTTTAAGCCCCAAAAGTGGCCTGAACCATTATATTCCCTGCACCGAAAAGCTGTTACCGACAAGGAAAAATACAGAATTTTCAAAGTGAAACCAAAGTGTTGTTAAATAATTAACAACAATGCACAATAATTATTCGACTTTTTGTGATTTATAACAAAAATACAATATTTTCTTGAATTCATTGTACAAATTGTATATAATAGAGCTACAGTAAATTGATATTAAATTAACAATCAATCACATATAACAAAGGAGATAAATTACTATGAATGCATTAGGTAAAAAAACAGTTGAAGATATCAATGTTGCCGGCAAAGCTTGCCTGGTAAGATGTGATTTCAATGTGCCTGTAAAAGAAGGCGTTATCACAGACGACAAAAGAATCAGAGAAGCTCTGAAAACTATCAAATATCTGAAAGAAAACGGTGCAAAAGTTATTCTTTGTTCCCATATGGGCAGACCAAAGGGTGAATTCAATATGAAATACTCCCTGGTTCCAGTACAGAAAAGACTGGAAGAACTGCTTGGCTGTGAAGTTGTAATGGCAAGCGACGTTATCGGTGAAGATGCAAAAGCTAAAGCAGCTGCACTGAAAGACGGCGAAGTAATGCTGCTGGAAAACCTGCGTTTCCACAAAGAAGAAGAAAAGAACGCACCAGAATTTGCAAAAGAACTGGCTTCTATGGCTGAAATTTATGTAAACGATGCTTTCGGTACAGCTCACCGTGCACACGCTTCTACAGCAGGTGTTGCTGATTACCTGCCAGCAGTTTGCGGTTACCTGATTCAGAAAGAAATCGATATCATGGGTACAGCACTTGCAAACCCAAAACGCCCATTCGTAGCTATCCTTGGCGGTGCTAAAGTTTCTGACAAAATCGGCGTTATCGAAAACCTGATTGACAAAGTTGACACACTGGTTATCGGTGGCGGTATGGCTTACACATTCTTCAAAGCTAAAGGCTACGAAGTTGGTAACTCCATCTGCGAAATCGACAAAGTTGAACTGGCTAAAGAACTGATGGCTAAAGCTGAAGCTAAAGGCGTTAACTTCCTGCTGCCAGTTGACACAGTAGTTGGCGATGACTTCAAAGAAGACTGCAACTTCAAAACAGTTGACAGCAAAGAAATCCCAGCTGACTGGCAGGGTCTTGACATCGGTGAAAAATCCAGAGAACTGTTTGACGAAGCTATCAAAAATGCTGGTACAGTTGTTTGGAACGGTCCAATGGGCGTATTCGAAATGCCTGAATTTGCAAAAGGTACAAAAGCTGTAGCAAAATCTGTAGCAGACAGCGGCGCAATTTCCATCATCGGCGGCGGCGACAGCGCAGCAGCAGTTGAACAGCTGGGTTATGCAGACAAGATGACACACATCTCCACAGGTGGCGGTGCTTCTCTGGAATTCCTGGAAGGTCTTGTACTGCCAGGTATCGCAGCACTGAACGATAAATAATTATTAAAAAAGAATAAAGCGGCGCCCTGCCGCTTTATTTGTATCTTATAAACCAAGGAGTTTTTACGATTATGAATAAAGAACTTAGAAAAGTTGTTATTGCCGGCAACTGGAAAATGAATAAAACAGCTACAGAAACAAAAGCTCTGCTGGCTGAAATGAAAGAAAAACTGCCAGAAAGCGATGCAACAATACTGCTGTGCGTACCTGCCATCAATATTGGTACAGCTATGGATGCTGTAGCAGGCACACAGATTAACATTGGTGCACAGAACTGCCATTGGGCAAAAAATGGTGCTTTTACAGCTGAAATCAGCGCTGATATGCTGAATGATTTTGGTGTTAAATATGCTATAGTTGGCCACAGCGAAAGAAGACAGTACTTCGGTGAAACAGATGAAACTGTAAACAAACGTGCTCTGGCTTGTCTGGAAGGTGGCATCTGCCCTATCATCTGTGTTGGCGAAAATCTGGATGAAAGAGAAAAAGACATTACAAAAGATGTAATCAAAGTTCAGATTGAAAAAGGTCTGGCTGGCTTTACAGCTGAAAACATGAAAAACAGCATCATCGCATACGAACCTGTATGGGCTATCGGCACAGGCAAAACAGCTACTGCACAGCAGGCTGAAGAAGTGTGTGCATACATCCGCAGCTTGCTGGCTGAAATTTTTGATAACGAAACAGCACAGGCTGTTACAATTCAGTACGGCGGTTCTATGAACGCCAAAAATGCAGCTGAACTGCTGGCTATGGAAAACATTGACGGTGGCCTTATCGGCGGTGCTTCCCTTAAAGCTGACGACTTTGCAACAATCGTATCCTGCGTTAAATAAGAAAGAGGTATTTTAATGAAAAGACCTATTGTTTTATGTATTATGGACGGCTTTGCCTGCACAGAAAATGTGACAGGTAATGCTATCAAAGCAGCTAATAAACCAAATCTGAGCAAAATTTTTGCTGAAAATCCTACAACAATTATCGGTGCAAGCGGCCTGGATGTTGGTCTGCCAGATGGTCAGATGGGCAACAGCGAAGTTGGCCACACAAATATGGGCGCCGGCAGAATTGTATACCAGGAACTGACAAGAATTACAAAATCCATCAAAGACGGTGATTTCTTTGAAAATGATGTACTGAAAAATGCTATTGCAAAAGCTGTTGAAAATGGCAAAAAAGTACACATTTACGGTCTGATGTCCAATGGCGGTGTTCATTCACACATCGACCACTGCTTTGCCCTGCTGGAAATGTGCAAAAAGCTGGGCGCTGAAAAAGTGTTTGTCCATCCATTTATGGATGGACGTGACGTTGCTCCAACAAGTGGCGTGGACTTTCTGACACAGCTGCAGGACAAAATGCTTGAACTTGGCACAGGTAAAATTGGCGCTGTATGCGGCAGATTCTATGCAATGGACAGGGATAACCGCTGGGAAAGAATTGAAAAAGCATACGATGCACTGGTACTGGGCAAAGCTGAAAAATTTGCAGACCCTGTGGCACATCTGAAAGAATGTTATGCAAATGATGTAACAGACGAATTTACAGTGCCATTTATCGTAAATGAAGACGGTGTTATCGAAGAAGGCGACAGCGTAATCTTCTTTGACTTCCGTCCAGACAGAGCAAGAGAAATTACAAGATGTCTGGTTGATGACAAATTTGACGGTTTTATCAGAGAGAAAGAAAACCTGGGACTTAACTATGTATGCTTTACACAGTATGATGCAACAATGCCAAACGTTGAAGTAGCATTTAAGCCACAGAGCCTTGCAAACACATTGGGCGAATTTGTTTCCGACCAGGAAATGAGACAGCTGAGAATTGCTGAAACTGAAAAATATGCTCACGTTACATTCTTCTTCAATGGTGGTATCGAAAAGCCATATTATGGTGAAGACAGAGTACTGGTGCCATCTCCAAAAGTAGAAACATACGATATGCAGCCAGAAATGAGCGCAAGAGAAGTAACAGATCAGCTGCTGGCCAAAATTGACAGCGGCAAATACGACATGATTATTCTCAACTACGCAAACTGCGATATGGTTGGCCACACAGGCAACTTTGATGCCGCAGTAAAGGCTGTTGAAGTTGTAGATGAATGTGTTGGCAGACTGTATGAAAAAATCCTGCAGGTAAACGGTGTACTGCTTATCACAGCTGACCACGGCAACGCTGATAAGATGCTGGAAGATGACGGCAGCGTATTTACAGCCCACACAACAAACCCTGTACCTTTCTGCGTGGTAAACTATCCTTGTTCCTTAAGAAAAGATGGTGTTTTAGCTGATATTGCTCCAACAATGATTCAGATTATGGGCAAAAAACAGCCAAAAGAAATGGACGGCAAATCACTGATTACATTTGCTTGCCATAACTGCTAATTAAAACCAAAGACGACAGGTTAAACTGTCGTCTTTTTTTGTGTCAGAATATATGTGATTTCAATATGATAATAAATTATCATCATCAAAATAGTTGATTTTCATAGCATTTCGCACTCCATTGAGTGTTTGCTGTGCTTTCTTTTCTGCCTTTTCACAGCCTGTTTTAAGTATTTCCATAACCTGCGGCAGATTGTTTTCATAATATGCCCTGCGCTGTCTGATTGGTGCCAGTTCTTCTTCCAGTACTGCCGCCAGGAATTTTTTTATTTTTACATCTCCCAGGCCGCCACGGCGGTAGTGGTCTTTCAGGCTGTCCAGATTTTCATATTCAGGCAGATATTTTGCAAAATGTTGTGGCTTTGAGAAAACATCAAGATATGTAAACACAGTGTTGCCCTCTACCTTGCCTGGGCCTGTCACTTTTATATGACCAGGGTCGGTATACATAGACATCACCTTTCTGTATACTTCTTCCCTGCTGTCAGAAAGATATATGCAGTTGCCGATGGATTTGCTCATTTTTGCTTTTCCGTCTGTTCCCGGCAAACGCTGGGCTTTCCGGTTTTCTTCCAACACTATCTGTGGCATTGTAAGTGTATCACCATATATAGAATTGAATTTTGCCACTATTTCTTTGCACTGTTCCAGCATTGGCCGCTGGTCTTCCCCTACAGGTACATGGGTTGCGCCAAAGGCTGTAATATCTGCCGCCTGGCTGATTGGGTAGGTGAAAAAGCCCACAGGTATGCTGGCTTCAAACTTTCTCTGCTGAATTTCCGCTTTTACAGTTGGGTTTCGTGAAAGGCGCGCCACTGTAACCAGATTCATATAGTAAAATGTAAGCTCTGTAAGCTGTGGCACCATAGACTGTATAAATATTGTGGATTTTTCTGGCTCCAAGCCTATGGAAAGATAATCCAGGGCCACATTAAGGATATTGTCGCGAATTTTCTGTGGGTTGTCGGCATTGTCTGTAAGGGCCTGGGCGTCAGCTATCATAATATATATTTCGTCAAACTGACCGCTGTTCTGCATTGTAACACGCTGTTTCAGACTGCCTGCATAGTGACCGATGTGAAGACGACCTGTTGGACGGTCCCCTGTAAGAATAACTTTTTTCATAATAAATCTCCTTTAGAAATAAATTTGTTTTATATACTGTAGCTTTATCTGTAATGGCAGACCACGAACCATCTTCCATCCTGTCACCTCCTTTTGCAAAAAACAAAGCCCTGACGATACGCCAGGGCCAAATGATATAAAAAAGGCTTCCGCCCCAAAGGACAGAAGCCAAAAATTCTGTTATACCACCTGTGAGTTAACGTACCAACATACGCTTCCCGTGTTACGGCCGGGATTTTCCGTCAACGCCTACTCAGAATTTTTCGGGCTGCCCTCATAAGTCCATTCTGCACAACTTGATATGCTGCCATTCCACCGCCGGCAACTCTCTGAAAAATCGCTGTTGTGAATACTCCTCTTAATCATCGGTTTGTATTTAATTATGTTTTTATATTATACCTCAACAAAGGATTTGTCAATACAGTCCTTAATTGTGTTTTATATTGGTTGAAATATTTATGTCAGGTATATTTTTACTGCACAAAAAAATCAGGGCGTGAACCCTGATTTTATTTTTCGATATATGCAAAACCTACTGTACCTGGGCCCATATGGGTGCCGATAACCTGCCCGATTTCTGAAAAGCTATAATTGAAATTCATACCTTTTTCTGAAAGGAAATCTTTAAACTTCATCATATTTTCCTTATTGTCAGCATTTGTAAGTACCATAGGCATATTTTCATCTGGCTGATGCTTGCCAATATATTCGTAAAATTTTTCAAATGCTATCTGACTGCCGCGACATACTCCTACCGGTGTGAATCTGCCGTTTATCATGGAAACAAGAGTTTTCATATTCAACCTGCCATCATCAAAAGCAGAATATCTTTCTACCCTGCCTCCTTTTTTGAGGAACTTGAGACTGTCTACATAAGATAAAAATCTGACTTTAGGAATAATTTCAGAAATTTCTCTAACAATTTCAGATGCCCCTTTGCCCTTATCACGTAAAGAGCAGGCAAATCTTATAAGAACTTCAAGGCCGTGAGAAAGCTGCATTGAATCTATAATATGTATTTTGTCATAGCCACAAAGATTTTTGGCTACTTTTGCAGCCTGGAGCGTACCGCTGGAATTTGAGGAAATACCTATATACACAACTTCATTTCCCGATTCCTTGTTTCTATTGAAAACAGAAAGAAATTCATCAGGAGAAGGCTGACTGGTTACAGGCACAATTTTACCATTGCGAAGACCATCAAAAAAATGTTTTTTGTCTGCTTCATTGAACCCGTCATTATAGTTGACATCATTGTAACTGACTGTAAGAGGTACTACCACAACGCCAAGCTGCTGTTTTGTTTCAGCAGTAAGATCACAGGTTGAATCTGTGATTATAACAGTCCCCATACTTTCTCCCCTTTCTGTAAATTCTGTTACACTTTTTTTACATTCCTTAATAATAATAACAAATAATAGAATACCTTATTTCTATTGTTATGTCAAATAAGTTTTTATTAACATAAAAATAACACTACAGATATACTGTAGTGTTTCTTTCTATTTTACAAAATAAGCTGCAGCTGCTGCACCAGGACCTACGTGTGTACCTATAACACTGCCAACTTCGCTGTAAAGCCAAGGATAAACAACGCCTTTTTCCTGCATATACATTTCCAGCATATGCATATTTTCTTCGTTTTCAGTAAAAGTAAGCACCATTGGTCTGTCTGTATCGATATCAGCAGTTTTTACGATTTCGCACAGTTTTTCAAATGCGTTTTTCTGACCACGAGCTGTGCCGATTGACACAACAGAGCCATCTGCCACAGTGATAAGCGGCTTAATGCCAAGGGCACCGCCTATCGCACCTGCTGTTTTGGAAAGGCGACCGCCACGCACGAGATACTTGAGTGTATCAACATAGGCATAAACTCTTGTTTTAGGAACAAGCTTTTCGATTTCTGATGCAATATCCCGGGCCGGCATACCGCTGTCTCTCATTTTACAGGCTTCTCTTACCAGTAATTCAAGACCAGCCGTAGTGGTAAGTGAATCTACAATATAGATATGATTATAACCGCACATCTCTTTTGCAATTTTTGCAGACTGTACAGTACCGCTGAGTACAGAAGAAATTCCGATGTATACGATCTGTGCCCCCTGCTGTCTGTATGTTTCAAACAATGTGAGAAAATCTTCGGGTGATGGTTGGCTGGTGGTAGGGTTTACATCAGATGCTGCCAGTTTTTCAAAAAACTCTTTCTTTGTAAGATCAATGCCATCAAGGAAGCTTTCCTGACCGAAAATAACCTTTAGCGGCACTGCTTTAACATCCAGTGTATCCAAATATTCTCTTTCAATATCACAGGTAGAATCTGTCAATATAACTGTTTTCATAATATCTCCTTTGAGCAAAACAAAGGCAGGAATCATTTTTTGGAATCAAAAAACTCCCTTACCTTATTCAATCCGCTGACAAAGGCGTACAGCTCCTGGGGGGAAAGGCTGTGTGTCACAACATCAACAAGTTCGTGATGGAATTGCAGATGATGCTGATAAACCTGCATAGCTTTTTCGGTGGGATAGATTTTTACAATACGTCTGTCCTTCTCGTCAGTTTTGCGCACCAGCATACCCTTTTTCTCCAAGGTGCTGACAGCTGTTGTCAGTGTGCTTTGAGTGATATTCATTTTCCGGGCAATATTTTTTGCAATGTTATTGTCCCGCATATTTACAGCGGTGTCAATCAGGTGCATTTCTTTTACGGTTATATTGTTAAACTGCCCTTTTGCCAGAAAATCTTCTTCTATTTGCAAAAGACTGTTGAAAGCGTCAACCAGAAATGTATTTATGTCCTGCTTGAATTTCTCCATTTATTCCTCCGTAAATACTTTGAATATCAAAACAATTACAATATATTACATCTTTGTGTAAATCATGTGAAAATTTCGATATTCAAAGTAAAATATTTTGATATTCAAACTTTTTTATTCTTCTTTTGGCAAAAATTCCTGCAAGTCAACAGTTTTATGGTTGTATATGCCGCTGACCGGATCCTGATCGGTGTAGTCTGCAAGTATTACCTGGTTTGTTGAATAGAGGATAGCAAAGCCTATCTTGCCTTTTGCCGCTTTTTCAGGCTGGTTTTCGAAAATATTTACAGTCTGCTGACGCAATGCTGTAGTAACAGTCTTGAATCTGGTATCCGGTACATGTGTGAAGCCGAAAAGTCTGCCGGTGTTGTCTGTTATTATTCTGTCCTTAACCATTACGTCGCGGAGAGCTGATTTGTCCATATTATAATTGGATGTAAAGTATTCGAACAACAAGGAAGCGTATTTTTCAAGGGATGGGCTTTTTATACCGCTATTGAAGATAAAACTGCCGAATTTGTAGAAGAAATCAAAGGCTGAAAGTGAGGTTTCGTTTATAAGATAAGGCACTGTGTAAGGGAATTTGCCGCTGTTGAGCAGACGTTCAACAGCATCTTCGCATTTTTTAAGTTCCAGCAGGTCTGTGTATGAAATGCTGTCACAGCTTACTACCTGGTATGGAGCATAATCCCAACTGCGATAATTGTATTTATCCTTTTCTTTTTCAAGGGTTGAACCTTTGAGAAGTTTAAGGAAGCCAAGCTGGATCACATTTGCATTGATGTCATAGGCCTGGTTGAAGCTTTTTGCAAAGCTTTCAAAATCTTCGTATGGCAGACCAGCAATAAGGTCGATATGAAGATGGATATTGCCACCTGATACTATTTCCTTCAGGTTATGCACAAGTTTTGGCATATTTGTGCGGCGATTTACAGCTTTCAGTGTTTCTACGTTAAAGCTCTGAAGTCCTGCCTCAAACTGGAAAAGGCCCTTTGGCAAGGTTTTCATATAATCAAGGGTTGACTGTGTGAACAGGTCTGTTTCAACTTCACAGTGGAAAACAACATCATCTGGTATGTTGCCTTTTTCTTTTTCTTCTGCAATAAATTCAAATATCTCTCTGGCCCTTTTATCATTGCAGTTAAATGTTCTGTCAACGAATTTGACAGTTTTTGTGCCGGAATTGGCCAGTCTGATAATGTTTCTTTTGCTTTCTTCCATATCGAAAAAGCGTACATTTTCATCTCTGCCAGACAGACAGAAGCCACAGCTGAACGGACAGCCACGGCTGGTTTCCAGATAAACGATTCTGCCGTTTAAAGCCGCCATATACTCGTCAGTGTACGGATTGATATATTCACAGCAAAGGCCTGTAATTACTGTTTTTGGGGCTGTGGTGAAGTCTTCTGTAAGCATCTGCATAAATGCGGATTCCCCTTCGCCTTTCACTACCCAGTCGACATAGTCTTCTTTTAACAGACTGTCAGCATCAAAAGAGGCTTCCGGACCGCCAAGCCAGATTTTGAGTCCAGGATTGATAAGTTTTAATGTGGAGGCTACTTTGCGCACATATTCCACATTCCAGATATATGTAGAGAAACCAACCACATCTGGATTTTCGGCATTTACCATTGCCACAATATCTTCAACATGATTATTGATGGTGCTTTCAACCACTTTGACTGTGTGATGTGTGTTTATTTTTTTTGCCGCAGCAAAAAGATACCATACCCCAAGAGAAGAATGTATATATTTACTGTTGATACTGCAAAGTACAATTTTCATAGTATGCTCCATTGGTGAGATTTCAATAATAAAACAGGACGATGCGGACACGCGTGCCCTGAAAGAGTACCGTCCTCTGTACAAATATTGTAGCATAAAAAAGAAAAAAGTGCAAAAAAACAGCGCACGCTGCTGCGCACGCCGTTTAATTACATTATAGGATTATTTTGCGTCAACTTCTGCCATGTGTCTGATAAGGTCAAGAACTTTGCAGGAGTAACCCATTTCGTTGTCATACCAAGCAACCAGTTTTACAAACTGTTCGTTGAGCATGATACCAGCTTTTGCATCGAATACAGAAGTCTGTGTTTCGCCGTAGAAGTCGGAAGAAACAACTGCTTCGTCACAGTAGCCGAGAACGCCTTTCATAGAGCCTTCAGAAGCTGCTTTAACTGCTGCACAGATTTCTTCGTATGTTGTTGGTTTAGCAAGTCTTACTGTAAGGTCAACAACGGAAACGTCCAGTGTAGGAACACGGAATGCCATACCTGTGAGTTTGCCTTTCAGTTCTGGGATAACCAGAGCACATGCTTTAGCTGCACCTGTAGAAGATGGGATGATGTTGCCAGCTGCTGCACGGCCACCGCGCCAGTCTTTTTTGGATGGGCCGTCAACTGTTTTCTGTGTAGCTGTTGTAGCGTGAACAGTTGTCATAAGACCTTCAACGATACCGAAGTTGTCGTTGATAACTTTAGCAAGTGGAGCCAGACAGTTTGTTGTGCAGGAAGCGTTGGAAACAACAACCATATCTTTGCTGTATTCTTCAAGGTTAACGCCGCAAACGAATGTTGGTGTTTCTTTGTCTTTAGCTGGAGCAGAGATAACAACTTTTTTAGCACCTGCTTTGATGTGTGCCATACATTTTTCTGTTGTTGTGAAAACGCCTGTAGATTCTACAACGTATTCAGCACCAAGTTTGCCCCATGGCAGATCTTCTGGATTTTTTTCTGCGAAGAATGGGATTGCTTTGCCGTTAACAACCAGTTCTGTTTCTGTAGAAGAAACTTCACCTTTGAAACGACCGTGGATTGTGTCGTATTTTGTCATGTAAGCAGCGTAATCAGGTGTAACACCGATATCGTTGATACCTACTACTTCGTAAAGTTCAGGCTGTGCAACTGCTGCTCTGAAAACCAGACGGCCGATACGACCGAAACCGTTAATACCAATTTTGATTGCCATAATAAATAACCTCCAAATGATTTATCTTGTATTGATTTAACTTGTTATTTTTTTAACTTTCTGTACACATTATAAAACATTGTAGAAAATTTGTCAATGTTTTATAATGTATTATTTGCTCATATTTCTGCATTATAGTTGCATTGAACTGCATAAAATCTTTAATGTCACACTTAAGCTGTATTATATTATATATAATTGACTCTTTAATATTATTCTACCGCATGACAAATTTAATACGGTTAATAAAATCAGTTCTACTGTGTATAATAACTTTACTTTATTCTTTTTTTGATGTACACTTAAAAACAGATATATTTATAAAATTAAAGGAGTTTTTATGTTTGATAATATTCCTTATATTATATTAAATAAGAGTTATGAAATTATTAATGTCCATAACGAAATAAAAGAAACATATCCAGGGCTTCTTATTGATGATTTTTTCCGTAATTTGTTGGATGGCTATGATTTTGATTACTTCAGCCAGCCTGTTGAATTCGACTGTGGCATGACAGATATCTCAAACATAAGACTTTTGTTTGTCAAAGAAAATGATATGCTGAAATGTATACCAATTAAAAGCCGAGTATATGGTCACCAGCGGCAACGCAACCTGCATTATCGGTTAAGAGAACCAATATCCAGCATCTTTGCCATGTTGCCTGTAATTGCAGACAACATCAACAAGGAAGAAGATGATAAAGCAGTATCCAACCTGGAAACATTGAACATTCAGTCTTACAGACTGCTGAAAAACGTAAACAACATATCCTTGGTGGCAAGAATAATGAGTGGGGCTATCCCTGCATATGAAACCGTCAATCTTTCTTCCCTTTTAAATACTATTATATCATCTGTAAATATCGTGTATGACAGAATTAATGTTAATGCCTCTATTGAAAATGATATATATATAGCAGTAAACAAAAGTTTTATCACAAACGCGATACTTAACCTTATTTCAAACAGTATCAATTTCAGAAATGATGACGATGTAAAAATTGAAATCAACCTGAAGAAAGATGGAAAAAGTATTGTTTTCTCATATGCCGACAACAGCAAAGGCATAAAAGACGAACTTTTGCCATTTGTTTTCAAACCATATTTTTCCAAGGATCCTTTCAATGACAATGCTCCAGATCCATCACTTGGGCTCGGTCTGTTCATCGCAAAAACTGCATTCAATTCTGCAGGCGGCAAAATGATGACCGTTTCTTCTTTCGGCAACGGTGTAAAATATGTTGTAACACTTCCATCTGTGGAAGATGACGGACACTTGCTGGAAAGCAGTACAAGAGAATTCCTGCTGGACAGATACAGCGAACTGTATATTCAACTGTGTGAAAGCTGCCAGTTGCCACCATTAAAATAAAGTCAAATATAAAAGGCTCTGAATTTTCAGAGCCTTTTGTTTATTTTTTAGGTGCTTTGTATACAACTTTCTGATTTGAAGTTGATTTTTTGCCACTTGATTTGAAAACACTTTTTTCTTTTGGTTTATCAGCTGCTTTTATCACCTGTGTTCGATGATATGAATCATCAGATTCTTTGCTCTGTGGGTATTTTTCCATAATCTGAGTTACTGCAATTTCAGTTGTTATTTCTTTTACTGCAGTATCAACCACGGCCTTCTGCTGATTTTCTTCTTTCTGTGCAAAAAGTATAGCTATGGTGTCTTCACTGATTTTGCTCGCCTGCCGGAAAGCAGTATCCTGCTCAAAGACCGGATTATTGTATGATGGCTCAGATTTTATCGATGGTGCAGAATATGGAATAAATTCCGGCACATAGTCTTCTTCGTTATCGCTGTAATCTTCAGTTTCTTTTGTTTTATTTCTGTTTTTGCGTGGAGCTGGTTCAAGTTTTTCACCTGATGGAGTAATATAAAACGCAACAAACAGAGAGTACATGCCTATCACTGTCAGAGCTATATACAGTAACATATCGGCAGTGGCAAGATTGTCGGTGATAAATCCACCTATAAGATTAGCCAGGGAAACTGCACCGCTGAAAAGGAAGTTCAGCAGGGATATGGTATACAGCAGAGGTCTGGAGAAAGAGTTTGGCGCATATGCATTCTGGAACAGCATAAGGAAAAACAGCAATACAAAAATTGCAGAAAGACCATAATAAAGAAATGCTGTATCAGAAATAGGCTGAACATTGAGGATTACCGCATTCATACACATGGCAAATGGCATGAACATTACCATAATCATAGGCAGTTTTTCCCTGTTTTTACCTTTGATATCAAAAAATCCAAAGGCAACAAGACCAAGGGCGGCCAATATCATCATAATATCATAGCCAAGGAATCCACCGGTTTTAAAAATGCCGATAATGTTAAGAACAGATGCACCAATGATAAATGGGGCAGGCAAAAAGCCGAATAATTTAACCGGTACTTTAAGTTTTTTAGCCTGTGGTTTTCTGTCTGAAAAAACAAGAACACCACAACATACTGAAATCAGCACAACAATAGCTATCATAAGCGGTGTTGTAACGATGCCTTTCCGTACAAGGAAATATGTGCCCTCTTCAAGAAGATTCAAAACTTCATATAAACGGCCTGCAAAAAACATAACAGATACAAATATAAAAAGACTGTTTAAAAAAACTATCATACATTCTCCTTATGCATATCCGGAGTATGTTTTTAATAAAATATACTGATATGCAATTGTTATAATTCATATTAATGTATACATTTTAATACAACTTAGCGAAAAATACAACAGATTATAGCAAAAGTGACAGTTTGCTTAGTGAAGAGGATTTTATGAAAAATTTTATAGGAATTTTTATTTTTTTATTGCTTGTAAATGTGCTGGTGCCTGTGGCTTACAGCAAAGTTTATTCTGCAATACCAATTGAAGAAAGCAAACTATCAGAAAAGCAGCAGAACCCCACCAATACCTCAGAGGAAAAAGTGTCGCTTTATGATACGCAGACAAATTCTTTAATCGAATTGAGTCTGGAAGATTATCTTATCGGTGCGGCTGCCTGTGAAATGCCTGCATTGTATGAAGAAAACGCTATAAAAGCACAGATGATAGCCATACACAGTTATTATCTGTACTGTAAAGAAAATCCTGAAAGCCTGGAAAAGGGATATATCGAAATAAACGAGAAAAGCCTGAAGGGTTATGCAAGCCAGGCGAGACTTATGGAGTTCTGGCAGATGGATTATTACGATTATTATTCCAAATTCAAACGCTGCGCCAATGAAGTTATTGACAAAATATTGGTTTATGAAAACAAACCTGCCATGACAGTGTACCACGCAGTTTCCTGTGGAAAAACAGCTGACAGCAATGATATATGGGGCCGCTCCCTTCCCTATCTGATAAGTGTAGACAGTACTTATGACCAGGTGAGTGATAATTATCTGAAAATAAAAGAAATAGACAAAAGCACTATGTTCAGCCTTTTGAGCATAAAGTACCCTAATATAAAATTGAATGAAGACAATCCTGATGAATGGTTCGGCGATGTGATGTATACTGATAGCGGTTATGCCAGTTATGTAGAAATAGGTGGAGACATGGTGCCTGCAGGACAGATAAGGGATATTTTAGGCCTGCAATCTACCTGCCTTATGATTTTCTATGAAGAAGACACATTTTCCATTGCAACAAAAGGATATGGTCACGGTGTAGGATTGAGTCAATATGGCGCTAACCGGATGTCTGCCCAGGGCAAAAACTATACAGAAATCCTGCAGCACTATTATCCTGGAACTACAATAAAAAGAATATGAGTTGAATAACTGCCTTTTTGAGAGAATTTCCACCTGGGGTGTACATATGTATTCAAATATGATATAATGTTTTCAGAATTATAAATCAAGGAGAAATATTATGATTTTTAAAGAACCCGCTCTTAATATCAAAGACAAACTTGTAGAATTCAGACGTGATTTTCACATGCATCCAGAAGCATCTTTCTGTGAAGAAAGAACAAATGCAGTGATCAGAAAATTCCTGGAAGACAACGGTATTGAAATCCAGGAAGTTGGTGCAGGATATTCAGTAGTTGGCGTTATCCGCGGTGGCAAACCTGGCAAAACTTTTGCATTGCGCGCAGATATCGATGCTCTGCCAATGCCTGAACTGAACGATGTGCCATACAAATCTCAGAATGAAGGCGTAATGCACGCCTGTGGTCACGATGCACACACAGCATCTCTGATGGGTGTAGCACTGCTTATCAACGAAGTAAAAGACCAGATGAACGGCAACGTAAAACTGCTGTTCCAGGCTGCTGAAGAAAAAATTCCTGGCGGCGCTAAAGAATTGGTAGAAAAAGGTGCACTTGAAAATCCATATGTTGATGCTGTAATGGGCTTCCACGTAGCAAATGCACTGCCTGTAGGTTATGTGGCATTTGGTGCAGGCCCTGGTGCTGCTGCTTCTGACACATACAAATTCAGAATCATCGGCAAAGGCGGTCACGGTGCATATCCACACGCTACAATCGACCCTGTAGTTATTTCTGCATACTTTATTACATCATTACAGACAATTGTTTCAAGAAATGTTGAACCTGTACAGGGTGCAGTTATCACTATCGGTTCTATACACGGCGGCACAAAAGAAAACATTATTGCCGACGATGTAGAAATGCTGGCTACAGTTCGCAGCCTTGATGAAGATGTGCGTGCTCTGCTGCACAAACGTATTCAGGAAATCTGCAAAGCTACAGAAGCAATGTATGGTTGCAAGGTTGAATGGGAACTGGAAATGGGTTATCCTGTTCTTGTTAACGACGGTGACTTTATAAACAAGTATGCACTGCCAAGCTGTGCAAAAATCGTAGGTGCTGACCATATCATTGAAGTTAAAAAATCCGGTATGGGTGGCGAAGACTTTGCATACTATCTGCAGCAAAGACCAGGTTGCTTTGGTTCTCTTGGTTCTGGTAATGCGGAAAAAGGTCTGGTTGTAGGTGGCCACAACTCTATGTTCGATCTGGATGAAGACTGTCTGTGGAGAGGCGCAGCCTGCCTGGCACAGACTGCATGGGATTACCTGGAAGAAAACAAATAATCTTACAAAATCACATATGTATGTAAATACACCCCGTACGAAGCAGTACGGGGTGTGTTTTATGAGAAAAATACTGATGTATTGGAAATATGCTAACTTATGGAATATATGCTTTTATTCTGTTTGATAAATTTGAATTTGGCGAATAGATATATTTTGTATAACCGCGTAGGGGACGGCGTACTCGACGTCCCAAAACATCCCCAAAACTGTGTAGGGGCGAATATTATCCGCCTGTGTCATTCCGAGTGAGCGAAGCGACGAGGAATCTTATTACCACGAAACCAGAATTCTGTCATTCTGAACACCGCAGGTGTGAAGAATCCTTGCTCTTGTATAAACACAAACTCTTTTTACGCTGCGCTGGCGTTACTTTTGGCGCAAAAGTAACCAAAGACGTGGGGAAGCGTAGTGTCCGAGCGGTTTTGCGTAGCAAAAACACGAGCCGGTCCTGCGAGTGTAGCGGAGCGATTCCCCCACCTGACGGCCCTGAAAAGTTATCGTCGCGTACTGCGACGGGCTGAAGCCCCTCTTGTCCGCTCGTAACTTTCCCTTCCTCCGCTTCCCTTTATCCGCCACTGGCGGCGGTCAGCTCCGTCACCCCAACGCTGCACAAGTGTGGTATGCTCCGCCTGCTACAAATCGGGAAAAATTACAAACCTTGCTCACTACGTTCTCTCGCACTGTAATTTTTCCTCGATTTACACAAGCATATCGCCACCTGTAAGCTAAGCTACGCTTTGCTTACCCTGGCTCTCTGCTTGTTCTCCGCAGACTTCGCTATTGTTATTCGGGGAAAGTATTTCCCCGAACCCCTTTCTATTCGCAAAATTCCAATTTTTTCAACTGATATGCCAATTTTATCCTATATATCCTTCTTTTTCAGCACCTTTGCTATAGCATACATAATACCTGATGGCAGCAGTGTGGCTACGACGTTTGCCAGAATAAAAACATAAAACGGTGCTGAATTAAGCGTGCTGTTATACTGCATATAATTCCTGATGGCGGATATAACAAAGGCTATAACCAATATCCTGGATGCTGAAAAGCATATATTATAAATTTTCATTTTACTATCCTATGAAAAAAGCCGCATAAAGCGGCTTTAAAATCAAGTATAAACATCAGGATCCACTGTAAGTGTTAGCTGGTTTGGCAGGTATTGTGAGGATATCACCCTGGATTTATAAGCCATAGGTGTTTCGCCTGTAACTTTCTTAAAAGCTTTGCACAGATAGTTGTCTCCTGAGAAACCTGTCTGCAGTGCAATAGTGTTCAGCGGCAGTGATGTCTGTGTAAGCAGTTGTTTAACGGCATCTATACGCACGCTTGTGAGATATTTGCCCGGTGTAGTGCCTGTGTGTTTGAAAAATTCGCGTACAAGGTGGCTTTTTGAGATTTTGAGAGTAGCGGCCAGTTCTTCCACGCCATAAACATTGGCATAGTTTTCTTTAATAAGTCTGACTGCATCAATAATAACCTGGCTGGCGATAACAGCTTTTTTATCACCGTGGCTGAGAGTATTGATAATTTCAAAGCTGATGTTGGAAATATAAATATCACTGAGGCTGTCAAAATTTGAAACAACCTGCAGAATCTGCTGTGGGAGAAATGGCGCAAAAATACCACTGGTAATAAATGCAGTACCAACTTCTTTTGAATATTTTTCCCGAATTATGCCAGTGATGGTGAAGCCCCGGATTTCACAGTTTTCACCCGGATAAATGGTTATCTGCCCGTCACAGCATACAATTTCTTCTTTTTTTACTTCCAGCATAGTGCCGTGGCTGTCAGCAGAACAACTGCCTTTTACCACCAGGAAAAGATTAAGGCCATTGCCTTCGTATTTTAAAGGCTCTTTTCCCTTATAGCTGACCACATTGCCTATATGACAATATTTTCTGATATCAAAGCTCATATTACTCTCACTCAATTTTTTAGGGTTATTAAATAAGTATATAACAAAGAGTTAAAAATATCAATAATTTACTATACGATTTGTTAATAAAAATTGTAAAAAATTACATTTTTATAAATTTAATTATAATGTGTGTACGGTGTTTTTTCAATTGTTTGATTAAATTATTTTTTTATGATAAAATTTGTTCGGTGATTAATATGCATTATGTTTATATTTTGAAATGTGCAGACGGCACATTGTATACCGGATGGACAACAAATCTGGAAAACAGAATAAAAGCACACAACAGCAAAAAGGGAGCAAAATACACACGTAGTCGAACTCCCGTAGAACTTTTTTACAGCGAAGAATTTGAAACAAAATCTGAAGCGCTGAAGCGAGAAGCTGCTATAAAAAAGATGTCCCGCGCTGACAAAACAATGTTACAAATGCAAAAACCATTCTGAAAACCTTAAATATAGGTTTGCAGAATGGTTTTCTTATTGGAGGAAATCTCAAAAGATTAAGTGAATGGCTTTCATCTATGTAAAGTATAATAACTTTACTTATTACAGGATAATGCAAATAAGTCCCTGGCAACCCTCGTTTACAACTCGTTCTATTGTGCCAGCCAGTTTTTCCCTGGCTTCCGGTGGAATGTTCATAAGTTTTGCATTAAGTCCCTGATTGACAAGCTCTTTAAGCGAATTGCCCAAAAGATTTGACTGCCATATTCCCAATGGATTATTTTCAAAGTTAGCTAACATCGACGCCACCATATCTTCCCCATTGGATTCATTGCCAATTATGGGAGAAACCGTTGTGGAAATATCCGCCTTTATAATATGCAGGCTGGGTGCTGATGCAGTAAGCTTTATACCATATCTTGAGCCCTGTTTCACCATTTCTGGCTCTTCAAGGCGCAATTTTTCATCAGAAGGCATTACAATGCCATAACCGGTTGCTTCTACCTGTTGCAGTGCAGGTGCCAATTTGTCATATTCACCTTTTGCATACATAAGGTCTTTCATAAGTTGCATAAGCGCCCAGTCATCCTTTACATCAGTGCCGCTAATAGATTGCAATGTATCATAATACAGATTTTTATCTATAACCGACTGTATTTTCACACAGCCTGTGCCATAGTCTATACCGATACACTCGACATTTTCTATGTACTCTGTATCAGAAAGCACAGCCACAGATTTTGAAATATTACTGATTTTTTCAGCGTTTTCAAAGGATTTTCGTATATTTTCCTTTATTCTTGCTTTGGGCCGGAAGTCATTGGGTTGCATCACCAGCCATTTCGGCAGTGTAATGCTAATTTCCTTTACAGTGAATTGAGTGAGGGCCAAAGATAGTATTTCTTCAATCTTACTTTTATCAAGATCCAGACAGTTGGCCCGTATTACTGGTACACTGTATTTTGTACTCAAAGAATTAGCAATTGACTGAACTGACTGTGCATTGGGGGTTACTGAATTCAAAACCACGACAAAAGGTTTGTTGATTTCTTTCAGCTGAGTTATGACTTTGTCTTCTGCCTCGATATAATTTTCTCGCGGTATATCTGTAACAGAGCCATCTGTTGTAATAACAATACCTATCGTGGAATGTTCCCTGATAACTTTCTGTGTGCCAGTCCGTGCCGCCTTTTCAAAAGGCACCGGCTGTTTGAACCACGGCGTTTTTACCATTCGTGGTTTACCTTCTTCTGAATCTCCCTGAGCACCCTTAATCATATAGCCCACGCAATCAACCAGACGCACATTGAGGTTCTGATTTTCGTCTATTACAATTTTTACCCGCTGCTGAGGTATAAAGTTTGGTTGGGTAGTCATTATGGTTCTGCCTGCTGCTGACTGCGGCAGTTCATCTATAGCGCGCACCCTTTCCTGTGCATCTGCTATATTCGGGATGACAAGGGCCTCCATAAATTTTTTGATAAATGTACTTTTACCACTTCTTACCGGGCCAACAACTCCTATATAGATGTCGCCTCCCGTGCGTTTTTCTATACTTTCATAAATATTATCCATCATTTCACCTCACAGACCATATTGGGGTACAAACAGCATTCTGCTTTCTGACATTGTTTTGGTTTCAAGACTGTTTTCTTCAATTATGGCAGACACATCTGTGTGATACTTCATAGCAATGTCAAAGACTTTTTCTCCTTTGTCTGCATAATATAAAATCAGTGCATTTTCTGGCTGTGACAGAGATAAATCTGTATTTTCGCAGTATTCATCAAGTACCATAAATTCATTTCTTTCCAGAACAAATCCTGTCAAATCCACAGAAAACACTGCTTTCATAATACCACTGTTTATGCTGACTTCTTTTTCTGATACGTTACAGTTCAGCATATACATATTGGCAATATTTATCTCTTTGCCAGTATCCAATACTATCTCTCCGGATTTGGTAAAACATTCGTATTCTTTCTGCCGGTTTATAACTATAACGCTTACGGTAGCTTTTGACCTGAGTATATTTTTACCGTTTGAAATAGCTGTTTCTGGTTGAGAAACATTTACAAAACTGTATACAGGTATATACTCACCTGCCACCGTATCTTCCACTGTGCATATGGCAGTTTTGTTAACAGAGGTTATATTTTTATCTGTCTGAAGCATTTTGATATTTTTTTCATATTGGAATGATTTTGAAAATGCATCACGAACAGTTATGACAGACTGTCTTGTAAAAGCTTTTACATCAATATATGCGGAAATTATGCAGTTTATTTTTGAAGAGTCTGTATTTTGGCTTACTGTAAATCCCAAAGTATCCGTATCAGCATATGCTACACTCAATTCTGTTACACCTGGTATATCAATAATCTGGTTATAGCTGAATTTTTTTATGATATGTTTTATATCTTCTTCACCTTGGGTTGTAAATACCACATCAGCATATATGTCTCCTTTTACGTTTACTTTATCCTGATAACAGTTTATTGTCATAGCACCATTTCTGGGTGTTATATGCAATATTTTATCCATATCAGCAGGAATTTGAATTTCATCTTCTGAAGAAAATTGTTTGATGCCACTGCCACACAGCGAAAAAAATACAGTTTCTTCACTGTCAGCACAGGATGTTTTGCTGTCTATTGCCGTTGCTACGGCAGTTTTTTCACTGCAGTAAAGGCAAACATCAAACTGATAAACACCATTTATTGCTATACGTGTAGAATTGATTGCTCTTGTGTTTATATATTGCAGGCTTCCGTTTATTTTTGCAAAATATGGTTCGTGAATTGCCGCCGACAGATCAAGCTGTTTCCGGAAGGGCTGTTTTTTACTGATGACTGTAAGTTTATCCCCTCCTGGTGGCTGATAAAAAACAGTTATTCTGAAAAAGCCCTCTATCATAAGTTTATTTCCGTTGATGTATTTCTGTGTTATCGAGTGGTCTGCTATTGTTTTTACTATCTTGAATACAGGTTTATCATAATCTGCCAAGAGAATTTCCCGGTCTACACCCAGTTCAAAAAATGTGTCCACAGGTTTGGCAATAGTGCTGATAACATCTGTAATAAGCTGCTGTGACATATATTGTCTCCTTCCTATCGGTCTGTAAATAATACCTTGTAAAATATATTCAATATCTGTAGTGAATATTCCCGATTAATATGGACAAGACAAATAAAATGTGATAAAATATCTCTATTAAATGTGATGATTAGAAACAGTAAATATCACAAACCATCAGAGAGAGGCCGGTTGGTGCAAGGTCTTTGGCAAGTGGTATTGAACCAGTCTATGAACAGCAGAGGAGAAAACGGTTTTACTGAAACCTCTGCCGGCAGTCTCCGTTAAAGGACAGGCAGGTATAAGCCTGCAACGAGGTGCAGACGAAAGTCTGAATTTAGGTGGTAACGCGGATTTTATTCGTCCTAAGTATAACAATGGGTTATGCTTGGGGCTTTTTTATTTGCCCCGGTAAACTCAACCATTTAAAACGAAAGGATTACCAAAAATGAAAGTTAGAAATCTTGTTGGACAGAGATTTAAAGAAAGACCATCTGACTGTGTTGTAGACAGCCATGCACTGATGGTTCGTGGCGGCTATATGAAATATGTAGGCAGCGGTATTTTCTCTGAATTTCCAGTATTGAGAAGAGTAACAAAGAAAATTGAAAACATTATCAGAGAAGAAATGGACGCTATTGACGGCCAGGAAGTGCTGTTCCCTGTTGTAATGCCAGCAGAACTGTGGGAAGAATCCGGCAGATATGACAGCATTGCCAGCGAACTGGTAAGATTCAACGACAGAAACAAAGCCAGAATGGTTCTGGGTATGACACACGAAGAAGCTGCTGTACAGCTGGTAAGAGAATTTGGTCAGTCATATCAGCAGTATCCATTTATGATTTATCAGATCCAGAGAAAATTCCGTGACGAAGCAAGACCAAGAGCAGGTATGATTCGTGTGCGCGAATTTACAATGAAAGACGCATATTCCTTCCATACATCACAGGAAGACCTGGAAGAGTACTACCAGAGATGTTACGATGCATACAACAGAGTATTTGCAAGAGCAGGTGTGCCTGAAGTTGTAACTGTTGCATCTGACAGCGGTATGATGGGCGGCAGCGTTTCCCACGAATATATGCTGCTGAACGAAATCGGTGAAGACTCAATCGTTCTGTGTAAAGACTGTGATTACAGCGCAAATATGGAAGCTGCACAGAATATCGTTGAAAACAACTTTGATATTTCTGTAGCTGAAATGGCAGAAGTTCACACACCAGACAAGAAAACTATGGAAGAAGTATGTGAATATCTGAATACTGACCTGAAACTGTCCTGCAAAGCCGTTGTATATCAGAAAAATGCTGATGATAAATTTGTTGTTGCATTTACAAGAGGCGACTTTGAAGTAAACGAAACAAAACTGCGCAACCTGGTTGGCGAAGAAATCCACCCTGCAGTTATCGATGAAGAAAGCCCTGTTGTAGCTGGTTTTATTGGTCCTGTTGGTCTTTCAAAAGATGTTGAAGTTTACTATGACCTGTCACTGAAAGGTATTCCAGCACTGGTTGCAGGTGCAAACAAAGTTGACTACCACTTTACTGGTGTAAATCTTGAAAGAGATGTTGAAGGCGTTGTATACCACGATATCGCAAAAGTTGTTGAAGGCGGCATCTGTCCAAAATGCGGCAAGCACAGCCTGACAATCAAAAGAGGTATCGAAGTTGGTAACATCTTCCAGCTGGGTACAAAATATACAGAATCTATGGGTATGACATACACAGACAAAGACGGCGTAGTTCACAACCCAATTATGGGTTGCTATGGCATTGGCGTGGGCAGACTGGCCGCATCTGTATGTGAAGCAAAACATGATGATTACGGCCCAATCTGGCCTATCTCCATCGCTCCTTGGGAAGTACATCTGTGCTGTCTGCGTGCCGACGATGAACAGACAAAAGCTGTTGCAGATGATATGTACGCTAAACTGAAAGCTGCCGGTGCAGAAGTTATCTATGACGACCGCGCTGGTATCCGCCCAGGTGAAATGTTTGCTGATGCCGACCTGCTGGGTGTGCCAATCAGAGTGGTTGTAAGCCCAAGAAACCTGAAAGAAAACAAAATTGAAATTTCCACAAGAGACAAATCTGTGAAAGATTCTGTTGATATGGAAAATGCATTGGAATATGTTCTTAATCTGAAAAAAGAAATGTTCGATGCTCTGAATAAATAAGCAAAACAAAATCTCCGCAGTGACAAAACTGCGGAGATTTTCATTTTCCCTTTGACAATATATATATATGTATGTTATTTTTATGCTAAAGCATTATCAACTGAGGAGTTTGTTTATGAAAAAATTATTGGCACTTCTGCTGGCTGGCATTATGACATTTTCAATGGTTGCCTGTGGTAGTACAGAAAACACTGATAACAAAACCGAAACAGTCAATAGCGATGTAACTGTTTCTCAGAATGACGAAAAAGATTCTGGCAAATTTGACACAAGCTGGGCAAGCAATGAGTTCGAAGCGCTGTTGCCACAGTTACCTTTCAGTGGCTGGACAACAAAAACAGACGGCAATACCTATAAAATGGAACTTGGCGGTCTGAAAACAGAAACAAAGACAGACACAGATGGCAATACAATTGGCTATGGCGAAGATAAGGAAGCTGTTATCAATTATGTTGAATCACTGACTGGATATGGTTTTACTGTAGAAGAAACAGGCGGCATTGAAGGCTATGTTTATGAATGGGAAATTAAAGATTCTACAGGTAATACAATAGAAGTAACCTGTGCGGAAGGCTACTGCTGGATTGAAATTATAAAGAAATAAAATTTGAAAAGGAGAGCAATGCTCTCCTTTTATATTTTAAATATTAATTTCAACAGACCTCTGAATATTCTTGGACTTCTGATGGTAACAACTTTCATAAAAAACGCCTCCTGACGTATTATACGCAGGAGGCTGTATTTTTGTTATTATTTTTTCAGATTGTCACGGACAATTTTCATTTCGTTAAAGCTTTTCTGAAGCTGTTCCTGTGTTGTAGCCAGCATATTGTCACAGTATTTGGTTACTGTAGTACGGAGCTGTGTTGCCTGCTGATTTGCTTCGGACACAATTGTCTTTGCTTTTTCTTCAGCCTGGCGAACAATTTCTTCTCTGTCCAGCAGTTTGCGGGCGCGTTCTTCAGCTGCGCGCACCATTTCTTCTGCTTCTTTTTTAGCTTTAGCAATAATCTGTGCTCTGTCCTGAACAATAGCCTTAGCCTGCAGAATTTCCTGTGGCATATTGATTCTGATATCGTCAATAATGTCTCTTGCTGCGTCAACATCTACCATTCGTTTGCCGCCGCTGAGAGGCACAGCCATACCTTCTTCAAGAACTTCTTCCAGATTTTCCAGCATAGTTTCTACTGATATTGCCATTTTAAAACTCCTTTGGGGATAAATTTAAATTCTTTCCAGAATATCGTCCTTGATTTCAGGAAGAACAAATTCTGAAATATCGCCGTCAAATGCGGCAATCTGACGAACAATTGTGGATGACAGGTACATATATTTCTGGTTTGTCATCATAAACATTGTTTCAAGATCAGGGTTAAGTATTTTGTTAGTAAGTGCCTGCTGGAATTCATATTCAAAGTCAGACACAGCGCGCAGGCCTTTTACCAGTGTCTGTGCACCTTTCATTCTTGCATAGTCAGCCAGCAGACCGGAATAACTGTCTACTTCAAGATTTTCAATATGACCAGTAACGCGCTTGATCATATCCACTCTTTCTTCTGTTGTAAATGTAGGGTTTTTAGTTGGGTTAACGAGAACTACAGCAATAACTTTGTCAAAAAGTTTGCCTGTTCGTTCGATAATATCCACGTGGCCTTTTGTAATAGGGTCAAATGAGCCAGGAACAATCGCAATTTTCATATTAACACTCCTTTTGGAATTTAGTTACGTAAACCTTTCCATATTTATATTGCTTGACCATTCTGAGACCTTCAATTTCTTTTGCAGGTTTCCAGCCAAGTTCACTTTCTGCAATTATTATACCACCTGGTGCAGTAATTTGGTAGACTTTTTCAAGAATTTCATCCAAAATTCCCATATTGTATGGTGGATCAAGAAAAATGATATCAAATTCTTCCTTGCAGGTGCGCAGATAATCCTGTGCTGTCATATTTACCACGCGTGCTTTATCGAATAAACCGCATGCTTTTATATTTTTAATCACTATATTTACTGCGTCTTTGTTGCTGTCAACAAAAACACCTTTTACAGCATCTCTGGACAGGCATTCAATACCCATCTGGCCGCTGCCTGCAAAAAGATCCAGCACTTTTGCCCCCGGAACAACAAACTGAATTGAGGAAAAAATACCCTCTTTTACCCTGTCGATTGTTGGGCGTGTGGAAAGGCCTTCAAGACTTTCCAGCTTGGTGCCACGGGCTGTTCCGCTGATTACTCTCATTTAAGATTTCCCTCCTCATCGTGGAAATAGTAATATATATTTCTGGCATCTTTATAGCTGATGCCCTCTGCTTCTATAAGGTCATTCATTTCAGCCGCTTTTACATTGGCAACCGTTTTGAATTTTCTCATCAGATTTTCGGCTTTCTTTTCGCCTATTCCAGGCACTTTGGTAAGTGTGACAGCATATGATTTGCTTTTCCGGTTTCGGCGCTGATATTCGATTGAGAATCGGTGTACTTCATCCTGGATTTCTGTGACAAACTTAAATATGCCTTTATGCATAGCTATTGCAATTTCACCGTCTTTGCCAACCATTGCCCTTGTACGGTGTTTAGAGTCCTTAACCATACCAAATACCGGCACATCCCGGAAGGCTGTTCCTGTCAGAATTTCAAGAACTGAAGACAGCTGGCCTTTACCACCATCAAGGAAAATCACATCCGGTTTAACACCGAACTGACCCGGGGCGCCTTTTTCAAATTCTGACACGCGGCGGGAAAGTGTTTCCTGCATGGATGCATAATCGTCTGTACCTGCCACTGTGCGCATTTTGAAGGTACGATAGCCGCTTTTCTTTGGCTTACCATCTTCGAACACAACCATACCTGCAACGCTGGTGCCGTCGCCCCAGTTGGAAATATCGTAGCTTTCAATGGTATGAGGGGCTTCTGACAGGCCCAGCATATTGGCCAGTTCATCAAGAAAACGCTGGCTTTTATCCAGTCTGCCACTTTCACGGGCAAGACGTTCAACTGCATTTGTGTAAGCCATTTTTATGATTTTAAGATTTTCACCTTTTTGCACATAGCCAACATTTACCTTTGTTTTTGACTGCAGTCTGATATACTCAACAATGTCTTCATCCATAGGCATAGCGTCAAGCAACACATTTTTAGGCGGCTGTTCTGTGGAATAGAACTGCACAAGAAATTCATCTCGCACATCATCCATATTTTCTTCGCCAAAGAAAACATGTTCTTTTTTATCCATCAGTCTGCCCTGGCGGAAACGCAAGACTGCAACACAGCAATTTTTACCACTGCCTGCAACAGCGATAAAGTCATGGCTCTGCAGGCTGTCATTTACCACGTTCTGGCCAGCAGACAGCTTATTTATAGCATTTATCTGATCACGGATAAGAGCAGCTTTTTCAAAATTCAGTTCCTCTGCCGCTTCTTCCATATTCTGCTGTAAAACTTCAATTATCTTGTCTGTGTCCTGCTTGATAAATTTTACAGCGCTGTCGATTATATCATTGTAGTCCTGCTGGCTGATTTTACCTCTGCAAAGTCCCATACATTTTTTGATATGGAAGTTAAGACAAGGGCGTTCTTTACCAAAATCACGGGGAAATACACGGTTACAGGTAGGCAGACGGAATATCTGCTGTGCTGTAGCAACCATTTCCCTTACAGCAAAACTGGACATATATGGGCCAAGATATTTACTGTCATCAAGAACCTGGAATTCCGCAGTAATACGTGGAAAAGGCTCTTTTGAAATTTTAATAAAATTGTATCCTTTGTCGTCTTTCAGCAGAATATTATATTTTGGGCTATGGAGTTTTATCTGACTGCACTCCAAAGTAAGAGCCTCAAACTCTGAATTGGTGACGATAACATCAAATGAAAATGCGTTATCTACCATTTTCTGCACTTTCGGCAGATGGTCGGCTCCCTCTTTAAAATATTGACTTACTCTTTTGCGCAATTCCTTTGCCTTGCCGATATAAATAATCTCGTCGTTTTTATCACGGATTATATACACACCTGGCAGTAATGGCAAACTTTTTGCTTTTTCGTAAAGTTCCTGTCTGGTCATCTTGACTCCATTTTTTACAGTGATTGGTCTATCAGCTTGTATAATATCTGTTTTATAATATTCTACCACAGGAATGTGATAAAAGTATATAAAATAAAAACCGCCCATATGCACCGGCAATATGCTGGCGCACCGCAGGCGGTGTAGTTATAAATTTATTTATTAATTAGTCTGCAAAACCAGAGTTTACCAGTTTAACGAGAGCTTCAACTGCAGCTTCTTCGTCCTGACCGTCAGCGATAACTCTGATAGTTGTACCGCCTACGATACCCAGGGAAAGAACACCCAGCAGGGATTTTGCGTTAACGCGTCTTTCTTCTTTTTCTACCCAGATAGAAGATTTGAATTCGTTAGCTTTCTGGATAAAGAATGTAGCTGGACGAGCGTGTAAACCTACCTGATTTTCAACTGTAACATCTTTGTAAAACATTATATAATCTCCTCATAAACAGTATGATTTATCAATTTTCGATACGAACATATTTTATAACAATCTCTAAAATTAGTCAACAAATTTGCATCAAATTATCTATAATGCCTATTTAATTAATATAGCCTATATTAAAGTTTGTATATTTTGCCACTTACTTTTCAACATCTTTGTCTATTTTAAATAACTTGGCGTATAAGTCCGGTCTTTTGGCTTTTGTACGGCTTATAGAGTCCTGTTTACGGTACTCTTTTATGTTTTTTTCGTGCCCTGACAAAAGTACATCAGGCACTTTTCTGCCGTGCCATTCGTAAGGACGGGTGTACTGTGCGTGTTCCAGAAGACCGTTGTAATGACTTTCTTCTGTAAAACCTTCTTCGCTTTTCAGCACCCCTGGCAGCATACGACACACTGCATCTGTAATAACAAGAGCAGGAAGTTCGCCACCTGTGAGAACATAGTCGCCGATGGAGATTTCCATATCTCCGATTTCTTCTATTATTCTCTCATCTATACCTTCATAATGACCACATACGATGGTAATATTTTCTTTTTTAGACAGTTCTCTTGCCAATTCCTGGTCAAACACCCTGCCAGCAGCAGTAGTGAATATTACAAATGGTTTTGAACTGCTTTCTTCGGCGATTACTCGGCAACAGTCATAAACCGGCTGTGCCTGCATAACCATACCGTGACCACCACCATATGGTGTGTCATCTACATTTCTATGTTTGTTGAGAGTGTAATCTCTGATATTAAATGTCTTTATCTCCACTTTGCCTGCATTTTTTGCACGGCCGATAATGCTGGTGTTAATAACAGCATCACACATTTCAGGAAATAAAGTAGCAATATTAATCCTCACTGAACATACCCTCTATAACTTTGATCTTGATGATTTTTTCGTTGATATCTGTACCCATAAGGAATTCTTCCACCGCAGGGAACATATACTCCTTGCCGTCTTTGCCTTCGATATAATAAATATCGCTGGCTCCCAGATTTTTAACATCTGTGATAGTACCGATTTCTTCTCCTGTTTCGCCGTTTACCACTTTGCAGCCGATAAGGTCTGCAATAAAGTAAAAACCTTCTTCCAGTTCGATTTCATCTCTGTTGAGATAAATTATCTGTCCGATAAGATTGCGTGCAAGCTCTGTGTTGTCGATGCCTTCAAACTGAATAAGTACCATACCTTTGTGAGTTCTTACACTGACAGCTTTGAGGCGCTGAAAATGCATTTTATTCTTTTTGATATAAAAAGTGTCAAACTCTTCCAGAAATTCCGGATAGTCTGCCCACGGATAAACCTTTACCTCACCACGGATACCGTGAAGAGATGTGATTTCGCCTGTTTCAATGTAATTCATTCTGACCTCTCAAAAAAATCATCTGATTAACAGATTAAAATATCTGCATCATAATATAAAATACGGGTGCTTTCAGGTTAAGAAAGCACCCGATAATTTATTAGTCTATTTCCACAACTACCTTTTCACCAGAACGGTTTGCGGCAGCTCTGACAACTGTGCGGATAGCTTTTGCAATTCTACCCTGTTTACCGATAACTCTGCCCATATCATCTGCAGCTACTGTGAGATGATATACAGTTACGCCTTCAGCATCTTTTTCTTCTGCTGTAACTTTAACTGCATCCTTATCTTCTACAAGGCCTCTCGCAATGTTAACCAATAACTGCTCCATTACAAGCCTCCGGAATTAGATAATGTTGTTTTTCTTCAGAAGAACTTTAACTGTATCTGTTGGTTGTGCACCGTTAGCAATCCAAGCTTTTGCTTTTTCAGCATCGATAGAAACCATTGCTGGTTCTTTTGTTGGATCATAAGTACCGATTTCTTCGATAAATCTACCGTCTCTTGGGAAACGGGAATCAGCAACTACTACACGATAAAAAGGAGCTTTTTTTGCACCCATACGACGAAGTCTAATTTTTACAGCCATCTCTATTTACCTCCATAAGAATTGTCTATATTTATACGCTTTTGCGTCAAATATACCGATTACTGTGTCTGTGTTTTGTATTTTTGTTTGATTATCTGCCTCTCAGCATTCTGCTGAAGGCCTTTGGATTTTTTGTGAACTGTCTCATCATTTTCTGCATCTGCTCAAACTGACGAAGCAGTACGTTTACGTCCTGTACTTTTGTACCGGAACCCCGGGCTATTCTTCTTTTTCTCTTTGCGTCGATGATAGAAGGTTTTTCTCTTTCCTTCTTTGTCATTGACTGAATGATAGCCTCTATTTTTTTCAGCTCTTTTTCAGCTTTTTCTTCATCATCTGCGCTTATTGATGCGCCGCCTGGCATCATTGACAGCATTGATGAAACACCACCCATTTTCTTAACCTGACGGAACTGTTCAAGCATATCGTTCATGTCGAACTTGTTCTGCATCATTTTCTTGGCGGTTTCTTCAGCAGCCTTCTGGTCTACGTTTTCCTGTGCTTTTTCAATAAGAGTAAGCACGTCACCCATACCCAGGATTCTGCTTGCCATACGTTCTGGGTGGAAAGCTTCCAAGTCGTCCAGCTTTTCACCTGTACCTACAAATTTGATTGGCTTGCCTGTTACAGCTTTAACGCTGAGTGCAGCACCACCACGGGTATCACCATCCATTTTGGTGATGATAACACCATCAAGACCGATGGTTTCGTTGAACTGTTTTGCAACGTTTACAGAGTCCTGACCAGCCATTGCGTCAATAACCAGCAATGTTTCATTTACAGGAACTGTAGATTTGATGTTTGTCAGTTCTTCCATCAGCTGGGAGTCGATATGAAGACGACCAGCAGTGTCAAGAATCAGAATATCATTGCCATAGTCTCTGGCATGATTGTAGGCGTTTTTTGCAACAACTACAGGGTCTGTTTTACCCATCTGGAAAACAGGAACACCTGCCTGCTTTGCAACGATTTCCAACTGTTCTATAGCAGCAGGACGATAAATATCCAAAGCGGCTACCAGAGGTCTGTGCCCCTGTTTAAGATACATTTTGGCAAGTTTTGCTGTGTGTGTAGTTTTACCTGCACCCTGCAGACCGCACATCATAATGATTGTAGGGCCTTTGTTTGCAAACTTGATACGGGAATTTTCATTGCCCATAAGAGCTGTGAGCTCTTCATTTACGATTTTGATAACCTGCTGTGCCGGTGTAAGGCTTTCCATAACTTCTGCACCGGTTGCACGGGCAGATACTGTTTTGATAAAGTCTTTGGCAACCAGCATGTTAACATCAGCTTCCAGCAGTGCGATACGCACTTCACGCATAGCCAGCTTGATATCTTCTTCTGTAAGTTTGCCCTTACCTCTCAGTTTCTTGAAGGCGCTTGTAAGTTTTTGACTCAATGATTCAAATGCCATATTACACCTTCCTAACCATTAGATAAATCATCACAGATTTGCATAATTTTGTTGGCGGATTTTGTGATTTCATCATTTGTTGTGTAAGATGCAATATTGTAGAATGAAATATTCTGTGCCAATGTTTTAATCTGTTCCACACCGCTGATCAAATCACGGTATTTTGCGGCAAAACCAATCTGGTCTTCCAGCTCAGTGAGGATTGACTCCCCTCTTTTGATGGCATCTCGCACACCCTGACGGGTGATGTCGAAGTTATCCGCAATTTCTGAAAGGGATAAATCCATGTTAAAGTACTGTTGCATCATATCTCTTTGTTTTTCTGTCAGCACTTCGCCGTAAAAATCCAGCAGATATGACATTTCAAGATTCTTTGACATTTCTTTTCTCCTTTCCGTAAAGTGTTCACACTTTACAACGCTACATATTATAATATAAAGCAGGTGTAAAGTCAAGTACTTCCGTGCAAAAATTGCATAAAATCTATATATATTTTTTATATAACAGATACAAATAAATCATAAACAATTGATATCATCAAATAAAAAATACTGCCGTGAAAATACGGCAGTATTTATATATCAATTTGGCTTATTTACAGAATTTTTCAACATAGTTGTCGATGCAGTGTGCAATAACCTGTTTTGCAACTTCGGCGCCCTGAACTTCATTAACCACTGTGTCTTTGCCTTCAAGAGCTTTGTAAACAGTGAAAAAGTGTCTCATTTCTTCAAAGATATGTGATGGCAGTTCGGAAATATCTTTGTAAGTATTGTATGTTGGATCACTGAATGGTATGGCGATGATTTTTTCGTCACCTTCACCGTTGTCCATCATAGATATAACACCGATTGGGTAAACTCTTACAAGAGAAGAAGATCTGATAGTTTCACTACAGATAACCAGAACGTCCAGAGGGTCTTTGTCATCGCCGTATGTGCGTGGAATAAGGCCATAGTTTGCAGGATAATGTGTGGATGTGTGCAGAATTCTGTCCAGAATGATATGACCTGTTTCTTTGTCCAGTTCATATTTGTTTTTGGAGCCTTTTTCAATTTCAATTACAGCGATAAAATCATCAGGTGTAATTCTCTTTGGGTTTATATCGTGCCAGATGTTTGACATAGGTATACTCTCCTTCAAATTATTCTATCTATATAATAACATAATTAGAAACAAAATCAATGGATTAAATATAAAATATTTTTTGGTAATTTAAATGTTAATAGCCTCAAATCCCACGAAAAAGAAAAATACCCTGGAATCCTCCGGGGTATTTTTCTTGGTTGGACTAGCGGGATTCGCCGTCTTTGCCTTCGGCAAATACTATCTGGCCTCGCTTGGAGCGCTCGGCTCTCGCTGGCTACAAACAGTCCACTGGACTGTTTGTTTAACGCCGCGACCTTCTCAGGTTCGAATCCCGCGTAAAAGAAAAATACCCCGGAATTCTCCGGGGTAT
>JAFZGF010000076.1 GCA_017555565.1 Oscillospiraceae bacterium | reverse complement strand
TTTTGATGATTCTTGTGTAACCACCGTTGCGGTCTTCGTATTTTGGTGCGATTTCGTCAAAAACTTTTTTTGCTACTTCTTCTTTTGTGATGTAGCTGTATACCTGTCTCTTTGAGTGCAGAGTATTTGTCTTGCCGAGTGTAATCATTTTTTCAGCCACTGCTCTAACTTCTTTAGCTCTTGTAACTGTTGTTTCGATTTTACCGTTTTCGAAAAGGTAAGTTACCATAGCTCTCATCATAGCTCTGCGGTGGTCGCTGGTTCTGCCAAGTTTTCTTGTGCCTGCCATGTGAGTCACTCCTTTACTGTACTATATATAGACTAATCTTCTTCTTTTGGGAATTTGTAGCCGAGAGAAGCCAGCTTCTGCATAACTTCTTCAAAGCTCTTTCTACCGAGGTTGCGAACTTTCATCATTTCGCTTTCGGTTTTGTTTACAAGGTCTTCCACTGTGTGGATGCCTGCGCGTTTAAGGCAGTTGAAGGAACGAACTGACAGGTCGAGATCTTCGATTGTCATAGACAGAGTATTTTCTGTTTTTTCTTCGTCTTTTTCTACCATTTTTGGCAGAGCAACATCATCTGACAGACCTACAAACAGGTTCAGATGTTCAGTAAGAATTCTTGCGCCGATACTCATAGCTTCGTTAGCATTGATTACACCGTTTGTCCAAACTTCGATTGTAAGTTTGTCATAGTCTGTAATCTGGCCAACACGAGTATTTTCAACTGAGTAGTTAACTTTCAGAACAGGTGTAAAAATACTGTCTGTAGGAAGTACACCCAGTGTTGTATATTCCTGATTTTTCTTGTTTTTGTCACCTGGAACATAACCGCGGCCTCTGTCGAATGTCAATTCCATAACGAGTTTTGCACCTTCGCTAAGTGTAGCGATGTGCCAATCTGGATTCAGGATTTCGATGTCTGAATCTGTTTCGATTGAGCCGGCTGTAACTTCACATGGGCCAGCTGCATTGATGCGAACTGTTTTTGCTTCGTCGCAGAAAAGTTTTGCTGTAATACCTTTAACATTGAGAACAATGTCTGTAACATCTTCTTTTACGCCGTTGATGAATGTGAACTCGTGGAGAACACCATCAATTTTGATGCTTGTAACAGCAACGCCTGGCAGAGAAGAAAGCAAAATTCTTCTAAGTGAGTTACCGAGTGTAATGCCGAAGCCTCTTTCAAGAGGTTCAACAACAAACTTGCCGTACTGGCCGTCTTCGGATAAAACCGCTGTATCTATTCTTGGTTTTTCGATTTCTATCATTTATAAACCCTCCAACTATTATAAAACTAAGGCTGCTTTTATAATTGCATTCCCAATGCCTGGGGTGTGGGTTATTTTGAGTAAAGTTCAACGATGAGCTGTTCTTCAACATCAAGATCGATTTCGCTTCTTTCTGGCAGACGGTTGAAAGTAACTTTCATATCGTTTGCATCGAAAGACATCCACATTGGAACTGGTCTTGCGCTGTTGAGTTCAACATTTTCTTTGATTTTGTCACATGCTGAGCCGTGAACTGCAATTACATCACCTGGTTTAACGAGGTATGATGGAATATTTACTCTTTCACCGTTAACTGTGAAGTGACGATGTAAAACAAGCTGTCTAGCCTGACGACGGCTCATGCCGAAGCCTGCGCGATAAACAACGTTGTCCAGTCTGCTTTCAAGGATCTTAAGCAGATTTTCGCCTGCCATACCTGTTCTTTTTTCTGCCATTTCAAAGTATTTAGCGAACTGGCTTTCAAGAACACCGTAGTATCTTTTTGCTTTCTGTTTAGCTCTCATCTGGATGCCGTATTCAGAAGATTTTTTTCTTGCCTGACCATGCTGACCAGGTGCGAAGTTTCTTCTTGCAAGTGCACATTTATCAGAGTAACATCTTTCGCCTTTAAGGAAAAGTTTCTGACCTTCTCTGCGGCACTGACGACAAACTGCGCCTGTATATCTTGCCATTTGAATTTCCTCCTATTAATTAAACGCGTCTTCTTTTTGGTGGACGACAACCGTTGTGTGGAATAGGGGTAACGTCCTTGATCATATTTACCTCTAAGCCTGCTGCCTGAAGAGCTCTGATTGCAGATTCTCTACCCTGGCCAGGACCTTTTACATATACTTCAACGGTTTTAAGGCCGTGTTCCATTGCTGCTTTAGCTGCTGTTTCGCTAACCATCTGTGCAGCGTAAGGAGTTGCCTGTCTTGAACCTCTGAAACCGAGGCCACCTGCACTTGCCCAAGAAATTGCGTTGCCCTGCATGTCTGTGATTGTAACAATTGTGTTGTTAAATGTAGACTGGATGTGAGCCTGGCCACGTTCAATGTTCTTACGCACGATTCTCTTACGAGAAGCTGTCTTTTTAACTGCCATTGCTATTTAGCCTCCTAAATTATTTCTTTTTGTTTGCTACTGTTTTCTTTGCGCCTTTTCTTGTTCTGGCGTTTGTTTTTGTTCTCTGACCACGAACTGGCAGACCTTTTCTGTGTCTTACGCCTCTGTAGCAACCGATATCTGTAAGTCTTTTGATATCTACAGCTACCTGACGGCGAAGGTCACCTTCAACTACAACCTGCTGTTCTTCGATCTGATCTCTGATTGCCTGTACTTCATCATCTGTAAGGTCTTTTACTCTTGTGTCTGGATTTACACCAGCAGCCATGAGAAGTCTCTGAGATGTTGAAAGACCGATACCATAAATATAAGTAAGGCCGATTTCAACACGTTTTTCTCTTGGTAAGTCAACACCTGATATACGAGCCATATATCTTACCCTCCTGCTTAAATTATTGTCAGATTAACCCTGACGCTGTTTGTGTTTTGGATTTACGCAGATTACCATAACTTTACCTTTACGTTTGATAACCTTGCATTTTTCGCACATTGGTTTAACGGATGGCTTAACTTTCATATTTGTAACCTCCTATTGTATGCTTATTATTTAGAACGCCAAGTAATACGTCCTTTTGTTAAATCATAAGGTGACATTTCAACTGTAACCTTATCGCCTGGTAAAATTCGAATGAAATTCATTCTGAGTTTTCCTGAAATGTGAGCAAGCAAACGATGGCCATTTGCAAGTTCAACCTGGAAAGTTGCGTTTGGCAGAGCTTCAACAACTGTGCCTTCCACTTCAATTACATCATCTTTAGCCATAATTATCCTCCTAAGAATTAGTCAGGCTGTCTATAGCCTTTTTCAGATGCTTATTTACTTGCAAAGCCTCTGATTGCAATTTGTACGGGGTTTTTATGACATGCTTAAAGCTTTTGCGTTTTGGATTGTCCAGCTTGTGGATTTTTCCATCCCGCAAAAAGCAATAACTGTCTTTAAGCTCAACAACACAGAAATAACTGTCTTTGTCCTTGCCTGCCGTGGACTTAACTACATCACCGATTGACAATTCCATATCAGAATCACCATTCACATGAACGCGCAGTTAAGATAACCGGACCATCGTTTGTGATAGCGATTGTATGCTCAAAATGAGCAGACAAACTGCCATCAACTGTTTTAACAGTCCAGCCATCCGGCATAACTTTGACTCTGGCTGTGCCTTCGTTGATCATTGGTTCAATAGCGATTGTCATACCTGATACAAGACGCACACCACGGCCGGCCTTGCCATAGTTTGGCACTTCCGGATCTTCGTGGAGGTCGCGGCCTACACCATGACCGATATATTCCCTGACAACTCCGAAGCCGTTGTCTTCTGCATGTTTCTGAACAGCATAACCAATGTCACCAATTCTGTTGCCAGGTTTTGCAGCTGCAATACCTAAATGCAGACATTCGTTAGTGACACGTAAGAGCTTTTCAGCCACAGGGCTGACAGTGCCTACCTTAAATGTATAAGCATTGTCTCCGTGGTAGCCGTCAATATAGGCGCCCACATCAACACTGACAATATCACCGCTTCTGATAATTGTCTTCTTTGAAGGAATACCGTGAATAACTTCATCATTGATGGAGATACACGCACTTCCTTTAAAGCCGCCATAACCAAGAAAACTTGGTTTGGCGCCAGCAGCGATGATATAATCATGTATCAACTTATCCAAATCATAGGTAGACATACCTGCGTTAATTTGTTCCCCGGCGTATTGTAACACATCCGCACTGATTTTGCAAGCTTTTTTTAACTTTTTAATATCTTCGGGGCTTTTAATAATTATCACAGATTATACTCCTAATGCTTTCAGCACCAGTTCTGTAGTTTTTTCTACACTCTGTTCGCCATCGATTTCTACCAGCAGACCTTTAGCTCTGTAGTAGTCTTCCAGTGGCTGTGTAAGTGCATGGTAGTTTGTCAGACGGTCAAGAACTGTCTGTGGTTCGTCATCCTTACGGATTGTAAGAGGCTGACCACATTTGTCACAAACACCTTCAACTTCGCTTGGTTTATATTTAATATGGTAAGAAGCACCGCAAGAGCACACTCTTCTACCGCTTACGCGTTCGATGATTGTTTCGTCTTTAACAACGATGTTCAGTGCCATATCGATTTTGATGCCCATTGCATCGATAGCTTCTGCCTGTGCGATTGTTCTTGGAACACCGTCCAGGATAAAGCCGTTTTTGCAGTCGTCTTCTGCAAGTCTGTCATTTACAATACCGATGATAACTTCATCTGGTACCAGAGCGCCAGCTTCGATAAAGCTTTTTGCTTTCAGGCCCATTTCTGTGCCGTCTTTCATAGCCTGACGAAGAATAGCACCTGT
>JAFZGF010000075.1 GCA_017555565.1 Oscillospiraceae bacterium | reverse complement strand
GTGCGGATAACAGGGGTCGAACCTGCACGCCGAAGGCACCAGATCCTAAATCTGGCACGTCTGCCAATTCCGCCATATCCGCATAATAAATTTATTATACTAAAACAAATTATTTTTGTCAAATAACTAAAAGGCTGTCTGAGATGACAGCCTTTTGGTTTTATATTGATTAAATATCCAGGTCGATATCAAGTTCTGCGATTTCGTCCATAATTTCTTTGTCGCGTTCGTAGAACAGGAGGGATTTATTGTGTTTGAAATATTCATCACAACCGAAGTTGGAGATAAATTTGGAACCATAGTAGTTCTGTGTAAGTTCTGTAACCAGAATCAGCATTTCCTGACCGTCGCCAAATACATCATCCACAAATCTGAATGCATTGTCCATTCTTTCGCTGGTAGCTTTTGCTTCTTTTTTATGTGCGCGTGTAAGTGCGTTATAGCTGGATTTCATATGTTTTACAGCTGTTTCAGCATCAGCGTTCATAACACCTGAAAGCTGTGCTTCCAAGAATTCGATAACTGTGTTCATATTGCTTCTTTCCAGGTCAGTAAGGTTGCCGGCAGAAAGACGTTTTTCCATTTCTTTTTTCTGCTTTTCGATAAGGTGCTGGAGAATATCGATAGGTTTCTGTTCGCCCACTTCAACTTTCTTGGTGAAGCTGCGCACCAGTTTGCGGATTTCAGCAATGATATTGATTTTCTCAACTACTGCCAGTGTGTCTTCATTGATAGCATCCAGCAGCAGGGATACCAGCATAACTCTTTCGTCAAATTTAGCAGACTGTGCCTTGTAGCGCACGTTCTGGCTGTATTCGCCCACCATAATTTTGTCAATCTGGTAGTCGCCACGGTATTTTACATACAGATCGTAGTAAGCAGCAAAGGATTTGGCCACTTTTCTGTTCTGCAGGTACTGTGAAATAAGTGTTTCTTTTACTTCAATGCCGTGTTTTTCGTACAGGTCGATCATCTGTGAAAGGTCTTCCCAACCGCGGGCTGTGGCAAAGGCTTTGCTGTCTACAGTTGTTTCGATTGTGTAGAAGTCAGCTGTTTTTGATTCCAGATAAGAGATGATGGACA
Organism: Oscillospiraceae bacterium; assembly: GCA_017555565.1. GTDB lineage: Bacteria > Bacillota > Clostridia > Oscillospirales > Ruminococcaceae > RGIG3102. The sequence goes on along the minus strand of JAFZGF010000075.1, from coordinate 51,364 downwards.
TATGAATATTTGCTTTGTAAGCATATTCTTTCCAGATTTCAAAGTCAGGAGTGATGTCAATACGTTTGAGACGGTCCCAGGTAGCAATGTCGTATTCTCTAACGGCATTGTTGTATTCTGGTGGGTTACCGGCTGTAACAATTACCCAGCCTGCAGGGATTTTGTGTTTGCCGAATACTTTGTACTGCAGCAGCTGCAGCATAACAGGTGCCAGTGTTTCGGATACACAGTTGATTTCGTCAAGGAACAGGATACCTTCTTTCAATCCTGTTGTTTCCATAAGTTCGTAAACTGAAGCAACGATTTCGGAAAGTGTGTATTCAGAAACGGTGTATTCCTGGCCGTTGAATACTTTCTTTTCAATAAAAGGCAGACCAATGGCAGACTGGCGTGTGTGGTGTGTCATAGAGTAAGACAGCAGACCCACGCCCATTTCAGAAGCAATCTGAGCCATAATAGCTGTTTTGCCGATACCTGGAGGGCCCATAAGGAAAACAGGGCGCTGTTTTTCAATAGGAATTACATAGTTGCCGAATTCATTTTTTGTAAAATAAACGGTTAAGGTATTTTTGATTTCATCTTTAGCTTGTTTAATATTCATAACTGCCTCTTATTTCTTATCGTCTTCTTTTATATCTTCAGGGTCAAGTATAAGCTTGATTGCCCAAGGTGGTACAACAGGGTCAAACATAGGGTCATCGCTGACAAATGCAAATGCGGTTTTATACAATGGAGCACGCTGCGGGAATTCGCCAAAACCGTCGGTGAAATAGATAAGACCTTTGAGATTGGTGAATTCTTTCTTTTCAATCAGCTCGTCCACATATTCAAACACAGGGCGGAAGTCGGTACCGCCAAAGCCATACAGCAGCATATCTGACATATATCTGTCCAACTCTGCCTGGGATGTGATTTTTTCATCGTGCTGAACCTTTACGTCACACTGAATGATGTGCAGGTTTATATGGGATGAAAAACTTTCGGTGGCTTTGAGAATGTTGTAGGTTTTGCGCAGGAACGCCTGGACTTCATCACCGTGAACAGAGAATGATGTGTCTATGGCGATAACAAACTCTTTTACCACGTTGGTTTCTTTGTATTCCAGCGGTTCTACCAGCGGCATATTGTCATAAAGTGACAGGCCGTAAGTATAGTAGATATAGTCGAACTCATCGTCATCTATCATCATTTTTTCGCCCATAGACGCAAATTTTTTCAGAAATGCTGTATAGTCGTATTTTTCTCTTGTAACATTTCTGATGTTGAGAAGAAGGTCACCCACACGGCTACCAGCCTCTTTGGAGAATGTTTCCATATCCAGGTCCATGTGTTTGGCAACATCTTCCCATTCTTCCATAAGTTCCTGTTTGGACTTATCGATTTCCTGATTGCCGTCATCGCCCATTTCTTCCATTTCTTCTTCACTGGCGTTGCGACCGTCTTCTCCAGCTTCTTTGTTGTCAGATTCCTCTTCTTCCAGTTTGGAATCCTCATCCGACTCTGCATCATCGTCCGGCTGCTGGTCGTCAGGGTTAGGAGAATCGTCTATCATAGGCGGTTTGTCCTCTGGTTTTTCCTTCATATCATCTTTGGTAAGTTCCTGAGGTTTGTGCTGCATATCGTACCAGCAGGAGTGGTTGTCCTGGATAAACAGGAAAAACAGTTCTTCCATCTGTTCATCAGTCAGATCAGAATCCATAAGCCAGCGGTAGATTTTTTCGGCTGTAAGCTGTGGAACATTTTGCTTTATCATTTCCATAGCCTTTTCCTTTTCAGGATTAGTCTCTACCTGCAGATATTCTTCTGTCTGCGCCAACTGGTCTATAATATTTTCCACCGCAATATCACAAGCAATGTCCCAAAGATTCTGGTTAATCTGTGGGCCAACGTAGAAATGCAGGAAGGTGCAGTGCAGAATCATATGGAGATAATTGCGCGTAACCAGGTTTTTATCTTTTTTGTACAACCGCAGAATATAAATCGGGTTGTACATAATGGCTCGGCCATCAACTGAAATATACTTTTCTGCCAATTCCAGCTTAAGTTTATTTATGGCAGCATCCAAAAATCGCAGATGCACAATCAACGAACTCTTGGCAGACTGCATTACTTTATCGGCCACACGTTTGATTTTTATGCTTTGTGCCCGATAGTCGGCATTGTCAACCATTACATCATTATCAGCCATAGTTTCTCCTTTCCTCTTTATATATTCAAAATTTAATATCGATAGTAAAATGCGGGGCGAACTCCAAGATAATTGAAATGGTCACCGCCTACAATACTGTTATCGGAGGTAATAGTGCCATCAAGCACATACATTTTTTCCACAGAATACTGGCCCGGTGTGCGCAACCACCAGTATGCATAGGTTTCAAAGTGATTGTACAGCATACTGCGTGTGGCAAAGGATGTAACCGGCGCCATACGGTCTTTTTCTGTTTTCAGATATTTTTCTGCTTCCATCTTGCTCAAAAGGAACATTCTGTCCTCTTTTGCTTCTGGCCCGCCTACAAAAGTCAGTGTATCATCTGAAGAAATATATACGGGAACCACTCTCTGCTTTTCTTCTTCAGAAAGCAGGGATGGATAAAATTCGTTATTGATATGTCTTCTGATAGTGCTGAAAGGCCAGCGGGTGCGGTCAAAAGACATTGAAAAATAAAATGGATCATAAAAATCTTCAAAAGGTAGACAGTCCAATACATATTCTGACAGCAGAAGCAGTCTGCCAGACTTGTTTTCCAGCACTTTCCAAGGCATAGAAATCCTACCCAGCCATACAATATCGCCAGGCTCTGACCGGGAATAATCCTGTTTTTTCACAAATCCAGAAAGCGAAGACTTACCAGGTGTGAATTTTGGCACAACACCCATGTCTTTTGGACGGGTGCGCAACTGATTGCCCACATCCATAAGATAAGACAGCATATCCATCTTTCTCTTTTCACGGGCATATTCAGTAAACTGTAATATATTGGATTTTCTGATAACTCTGTGGCGCACCAGCAAAGGCATCAGTTGCAATCTATTCATATCAATAAACTGCTGTACGATTTGTGGCGCTTGTTTAAAAAGATAATCCTGGTACATCACAACCTGTTCTTCTGTAATTCCCGTGGAATTTTCCAGACGTGAAATTGCTATTTCCGCCTTTTCCGTACAGTTATACATACGGATGAAGTCTTTTGATTCGTTGTAAAAATTGATGGTGCTCATTTTTGCTCCATATTGATATACATTGCAGGGCGTACACCGAAATGTTCAAAATATGAGCCCTGAACAGTGCTGTTGATAGACATTATCACACCGTCACGGACATAGAACATATCGGCATCCAGTTCACCTGGGGTGCGCAGCCACCAGTGGGCCCATTTATCAAAAACGGTCCACAGCATACTGCGGGTGGCATATTTCACCACCGGTGCCCAGCGTGCCCTGTCATCACGGAAATAACGCATTGCTTCTTTTGTGCTGAGAAGGAAGAACCTGTCTCCCACTTCACCTGCAGGGACATCAAAAGTAAGACTGTCATCTTCATTATTGATATAAACAGGTATGATTCGACAGATTTCCTCTTCTGTAAGCAGGCTGTAAAGATACTCTCGGTTCAGTCTTTTTCTGATACTGGACTTGTTCCAGAAAGTATTTCTTTTGTAAAAATCTTCGTATGGCAGACAGTCCAGCACATATTTTGATATAACAAGTAATCTGCCAGACTTGTTTTCCAGCACCTGCCACGGCATAACCGGGTTGCCGATCCAGATTATGTCCCCTGGCTTTGACTGTGAATAATCAGCAGTTTCTTCACAGAGTGGCAATTCGGATTTACCCGGAGTGAATTTAGTGGCTATGTCCATCTGTTTTGGGCGGGTGCGCATCTGGTTGCCCACATCCATAAGGTATGACAGCATATCCATCTTTCTTTTGTCTCGGGCATATTCAGTAAGTTTCAGCACATTGGCTTTTTTTATAACCCTGTATTTCACAAGCATAGGAAACAGAGTAAGTTTATTTAAATCTATAAACTGAGAAGCGATTTTGGGTGCGGCATTGAAAAGATAATCCTGATACATCACAATGGCATCTTCCGTAAGGCCAAAAGGCTGTTCCAGGCGTGATATAGCTATCTCCACCTTTTCAGGGCAGTTTTCCATACGCAGAAAATCTGTAATCTCGTTATAATATGTAATTTTGTTATCCATTTTGTTATTCAAGGTTAAGATACATTGCAGGTCTTACGCCAAAATGGTCGTAAAACTCATCATAGGAGTTGGAAAGAATATAGCCGCCATGGTTCTGTATTTCGCCATCCAGCCTTACGTAAGTGGTACCTTTGCCCAGCACATCCTGTGTGAGAGAGCGCAGCCACCAGTGAGCATATACATCAAATGTTGCCCACATAATTTTTCTTTTGCCAAAGGCTGTTATTCGGGCGGTTCTGTCCTGCTGGGCTTTGAAATATTTTGCAGCTTCTTCTACACTGAGGAAAAACAGTGTATTTTTAACTGCATCCTCTTTTTCTTCCATAAAAAGAGTTGCCTCTTTATCTATATAAACAGGGTGAATTTTTTCTTTCTCCAACTGTGTAAAATATCTTTCGGCATATTCGCCGTTAAGCCATTTACAGATGGAGGTATCATTCCATTTAACTTTATAAAAAATACTGTGATAAGCCTGACAGTCAAACACATATTTGCTGATAACCAGCGACTTGCCATCTTTCTTTTCAAGAACAATCCAAGGCATAGGCTTTATACCCAGCCATACAACATCCCCTACTCGCAGGCTTTCGTAATCAGGCAACTGCTGTGGGATACTGTTGTCGGATTTACCAGGAGTAAATTTAGGGGCAATATCCAGTTCTTTTGGATGGAAACGCAGGTCATTGCCTGCATTGAGCAGATATGACAGAATGTCCATTTTTTTGGCCTGCTGTGCATATTCTGTAAATTTTGTAACATTGCCTTTTTTGATTGTGCGGTATTTAACCAGCATAGGAAATATTCTGACAAGATTTTTATCAATTATTTCCGGAACAGCTTTGGCTGCATCTTTGCCCAGGTAATCCTGGTACATCAGTCTGTCTTCTTCGGATATATTGTAAGGGTTTTCCAGACGGGTAATGGCCAGCTGCACCTTTTCAGCACAGTCAGGCAGTCTTGAAAACTCCACTTTTTCGTTATAGTAATCCAACAATGGTTTAGACATATTTTCACCTGCATTTAATTATTTCTTCCCAGGATAATTTTAATATATTTAATATATATAGTCAACCTAAAAAGCCGTTTGTTTGACCAATCAAACAAATAAATCGTCAAAAATATATCAAAATGTATTGACACAGCGCACATTTGGGTGTATATTGAATACAAATTTAATACATCTCACAAAAGCATTGATAAGAAATAGTAGGCTTTATCCGGATTTACAGAGAGACCCTGGGCGGTGTAAAGGGTTATGAAAGTTTAGCTGAACACATCTTTGAGCTATTCACCGAACAAGGCACAGACCTTTAGTAGACTGAATCGGATCCTTCGCCCGTTATCGCGACAGAGTATGATGGTACTCGGTAAGGTTATTGCCGTGAGGCAATAATAAATAGAGGTGGAACCACGGTAATCAGCCGTCCTCTTGGTGTTGGAAGACACCTTGAGGGCGTTTTTTATTGGTTGGTAATCATTGCAGTTGAGATATTAGATTTAACAATTTCAATTACAAGGAGAACAACTATGAAAAAACTTATCGCTTTATTACTCACCCTTACTATGATGTTTGCACTTACAGCCTGCGGCGGCGAAAAAGCAGAATACGCAAACCGTCTGGAAGAAATAAAAGCCCGTGGTGTACTGACTGTCGCCACCGAACCTTACTTTGCACCTAATGAATTTATTGATCCTTCCAAAGAAGGCGACGAAAAATATGTAGGTGCTGACATTGAATTCGCAAAATATATTGCTGACAAACTGGGTGTTGAACTGCAGATAGTTCCGCTGGAATTCACAGCTGTGCTTTCTTCTGTTGCTGAAGGCAAATATGACCTGGCAATTTCTGCCCTTGCATATAAACCAGACAGAGCTGAAGCTATGAATCTTTCAAAAGGATATTATTTTGACGAAGATACAGAAGGTTACGGTATGCTGTGCCGCGCAGAAGATGTAGACAAATACCCGGATGCAGCATCAATGAAAAATGCTGTTATAGTTGTGCAGGCAGGTTCTCTGCAGCAGGACTATGTAATGAGCCAGATTCCTGAATATAAAGAAATCAAGTATGTTTCTTCTATGACTGATGCTTTCCTGATGGTACAGGAAAACAAAGCCGACCTTGCTGCCTGCTTTATTGGAAACGGCAGACTTTACTCTGATGCAAACCCTGGTGTGAACATTGTAAATGGTTTTAAATTTGAAGAAAATAAAGAATGGGGCGGCACACGCATCGGTATGAAAAAAGGCGAAGATGAGCTGACAGCAGAAATCAACGCTATTATAGACGAAGTTATTGCCAGCGGTGTTTACGCAAAATGGTATGATGACTATGCCGCATACGCAGCAAAACTTGGATTGTAATCAGGACGGTAAGAGAGATGATATATGATATTGCAGCCATATGGCAGAAATACAGTTATGTATTTGTGGAAGGTATAAAGTGGACACTGATACTGACAGTGATAACTGTATTTTTCGGCACTATACTTGGTGTATTTATCGCAATGGCTAAAATGAGCAAAAACAAACTGCTCAACGGTATAACATTTGTTTATATAGAAATAATCCGCGGCGCACCTATGCTGCTTCAGCTCTATTTCTTCTGGCTGTGGTTGCCAAAAGCAATGCCGTTTGAAATGAGTGAACGTGACTGTATCCTTGTGGCACTGATAATAAACAGTTCCGCTTATATTGCAGAAATAATACGTGCAGGTATCCAGGCTGTAGATAAAGGTCAGACAGAGGCTGCAAAAAGTCTGGGCATACGTGACAGTTATATGATGCGCTATGTGATACTGCCTCAGGCTGTAAAAAACATACTGCCTGCAATAGGAAATCAGTTTATATTTATGCTGAAAAACACCAGCCTTGCCAGCACATTCTTCATCGGTGAACTTATGACCAGTTGGAGAACTGTGCAGACTGCTACATACAAACCTATCCCTGCGCTGATTATCGTAGGTATAATATATGTTCTGATGACATGGACTCTCACCCTTGCATTGGGTGTATTTGAAAGGAGGCTTGCTGAAAGTGACTGATGTACTTATAAAGGTAGAAAACCTGCAGAAAAACTTTGGCAAGCTGCAGGTACTGAAAGGAATTGACCAGACAATCCACAGTGGCGAGGTTATATCTGTGATAGGCCCGTCCGGCAGCGGTAAAAGCACATTTTTACGTTGTCTGAATCTATTGGAAACGCCAGACTGTGGCAAAATATGGTTTGATGGCCAGGAAATAACTGAAAAAGGCATAAACATCGACCTGCACAGACAAAAGATGGGTATGGTGTTCCAGCATTTCAACGTTTTCCCGAATATGACTGTGCTACAGAACATCACTCTGGCACCGATTCTGGAAAAGAAGGTGCCAAAGGCTGAAGCGGAACAAAAGGCAATGCAGCTGCTGGAGTCAGTAGGTATGGCAGACAAGCGGTATGAATACCCAAGAAAACTATCCGGTGGGCAGAAGCAGCGCCTTGCAATAGTAAGAGCACTGGCAATGGAGCCAAAGGTTATTCTGTTTGACGAACCGACCTCTGCATTGGATCCCGAAATGGTAAAAGGTGTATTGAACGTAATCAAAGATCTGGCAAAATCCGGTATGACAATAGTTATAGTAACCCACGAAATGGGTTTTGCAAGAGAAGTTTCTGACAGAGTGCTGTTTATGGTGGATGGTATAATAGCCGAGGAAGGCACACCACAGCAACTGTTTGACAACCCCGTAAACGAGAGAACAAAGGAATTTCTGAGCCAGGTGCTCTGACAATAACCCGACATCATCTTTCTCTCTATAAGCCCCGACACATTCTGCACTCTGTGTCGGGGCACTCTTTTTTATTTACATATTGCCTGCCAGGCTGCAATTGATTATAATTATAATAATTACGGAGGTGTAAGTATGAAAATATATGTTCCCGATTACTACAAGGATTTCCGTTGCCTTGCAGGTGACTGCAAACACAGTTGCTGTATAGGCTGGGAGATTGATATAGATGAAGATACCCTGGATTACTACAAATCTGTTGAGGGTGAATTTGGCGAAAGGCTGAAAAACAATATTTCATACAATGATGAAACAGCATATTTTGCAATGGACAGTTGTGGCAGATGCCCTTTTCTGAACGAAAAAGGTCTGTGCGACATTATGATAAATCTTGGTTTTGACAAAGTCAGCCAGATTTGTGACGATCATCCCCGTTTCAGAAATTTTTATTCTGACAGAGAAGAAATCGGTCTGGGTATGTCTTGTGAAGCCGTGGCAATGCAGATACTGGCCCGCAGGGAAAAATTTGCTCTTGAAGTGATGGAAGAGGGCGAAGAACTGCTGTGGCCGGAAGAAGAGGAATTTCTTGATTTCAGAAATCAAGTGTTTGAAATACTTACCGACAGAGCTGTATCCACTGCAGACAGAATAGAAAAGCTGGCTGAATTGGCTGAAATTGATTACAAAATATATTCTCCCGCCCAGCAGGCTGAACTGTTCAGTTCACTGGAAAGGCTGGATACACAATGGAATTCAACCCTTGAGCAACTGAAAAACTGCGATGCAAACAATATTTCACTGCCAGAGAATGAATTGTACGAAACAGCTTTGGAACAGTTGTGTGTATATTTTGCATTCAGACATCTGACAGAGAGTCTGGACGATAACAGACTTAAAGGCCGCATAGGCTATATTGTGCACAGCTATCATCTGATTAAAAATCTGTGGGCAGTCAGTTATACACAAAACCGCAGTCTGACTATTGAAGAAATGGCAGAAATCTGCCGTGCATATTCAGCAGAAACCGAATATTCACCGGACAATATGGAAGTACTGTTTGAACATTTTGATAAATAATAAAAAGCCTCCCTAATGGGAGGCTTTTGGTTTTAGATAAAAACATCCAGATCCTGGCCGTTGCAGGCAGCACCGGAGTATACAGACTTGATTTCGTCCAGAATTGCATATTCTCTTTCTTTGAGATGAGCAATAATGTTGATTTTGTTCTGCTGAACTTCTGTATGATAGATTCTGTGGTATGTAACCAACTGTTTTGGCTGGATTTCACAGCACATTTTTGCCAGGTCCAATGCACCTGTGTGAACTTCGCTGTGGTATTTCTGCCATTTTGGTTCACGCTGCGCAAGGCCTGCAGAATAGTAAACTTCGTGAAGAAGAATATCACAGCCTTTGGCTTTGTCTATCATCAGCTGTGTTGGGCAGGTATCACCGGAAATAACGATAACTTTGTCCGGTGTAGTGAATTTGTAACTGTAGCATTCAAGTGTACCGTGAACAGCTGTGAAAGCTTCAACAGTTACAAGGTCATCTTTATAAACGATACCTTCTGTGATTTCTGTAACTTCAGTTTTGTAGCCAACACCATTGGCTTTTTCAAAGCCGTTGATACGGAAATCGATGTCGATTTCATATGCCTGTGTGATGCAGTCCACCATATGCTGTGTACCTTTTGGACCAAAGATTTTCAGTGGTTCATCCCTTTCAAGAACCCAAGGTGTGAAAATAAGGTCTGCCAGACCTGTTGTATGGTCAGAGTGAAGATGTGTGGAAAATGCTACTTTCAGATTTTTAGGATTCAGTGCATCAATACCCATCTGGAATGCTTTTGATGCCTGGCGCACTACACCTGCACCAAAGTCAACGATATATGCTGTGTTGTCAACGATAACAGCGCTGGATGGGCCACTGCCCTGTGCTTCGGCATTAGGGGTGCCTGTACCAAGTAAAACAAGTTTAGTTCTGCTCATAATATCTCTCCTGTATAGCATTTTATAACAATACATATATATTATCATTTTTATTATATTTATACAATTATATAAAACAACAAAAATATTGATAATTTTTTGACAATATTATGATTTTATTTAAATTTATAGATTTCTGTCTGCAGATTCTCAAGGAATCGTCCTGCGTGGGCACCATCCATATGTGTATGATGAAACTGAAAAGAAACCGGAAGATAGAATCTTAAAAACTTTTTGCGATATTTTCCCCAGAACATAAAAGGATTGTTGAAAATACCGCTGTTCATACCTACAACGCCGTCAATTTCTGTATCAAGTATAGCCGATGTGCCAATAATCATACTGTTTTCAGACAAATCTATGTCTGTACAGGCGTCAGCAACCTGTGCTGTATATTTAAGATAATGGTTGTTGAATTTATCAAAATCATCAGTATATAAAATATCGCAGGAGTTGACTTCCCCATTCTTATTTTTCACTATGGTATTCACAGCTATAGTATCATACTGAATCAGTTTATCACCTACAGGAAGAAGGTAAAATTCTTTCACTGATGATGCTGCTTTGCCTATGCACCAATCCATAAGCATATTGAATTTTAAGCCTTTCTTTTTTGAAAATTTAACAAGATTTGTAACATCAAGTGTTTTGAAGAAGGTAACCATAGGATTTGGTGCATTCATCCACAAATCATAGGCCGATGCACGGGTGGTTTCTTTAGGGTCGATTTCTTTTGGCATAATATCTCCTTTCAAAATATAAAAATATAACAGACACATCAGTGGAAACTGATGTGTCTGTTTAAATACTGTTTATTTACAAGATTATTTGTAAAGTCTCAGGTTTGGCAGCTGGATAGCATTTACTGGACATTCATCTGCACACTGCATACATGCGATACACAGATCCTGGTCAATAACAGCCAGGTTGTTGGAAACGCTGATAGCATTTGTTGGACAGAATTTTGTACATTTCATACAGCCGATACAGCCTGTGGAACAAACTTTTCTTGTCTGTGCGCCTTTGTCAGTATTCTGGCAAAGAACAACTGGGTTAACGTCGTCTGGAATCATATGGATGATAGATTTTGGACATGCTTTTGCACATGCACCACAACCTGTACATTTTTCCATATTAACAAGAGCAACACCGTTAACGATCTGCAGAGCATCAAATTTACATGCTGCTACACAGTCACCGAAACCTACACAGCCAAATGCACAAGCAGATGGACCTGCGAACATTTTGGATGCAGCTGCACATGTTGTAACACCCTGATATTCATATTTTTTGTTTGTGTTGCAGTCAAAGCCCTGGCAAGCAACAACAGCTTTCATAGCAGCTGTAGCACCAGCAACTTTACCCATAACTTTTGCAGCACCTGCTGCTGCAGCAGCACCGCCTGGGATACAGAGGTTAACTTCTGCATCTTTTTCTACGATAGCTTTTGCATAGTCTGCACAACCTGCATAACCGCAAGCACCGCAGTTAGCGCCTGGCAGGCATTCAACGATTTTACCGATTCTTTCGTCTTCTTCAACGTGCATAAATTTAGCAGCAAGAACCAGCATAACAGCAGCGATAATACCGATGCCGGAGATAATCATAATAGCTGATGTAATACCCATTTGTTACCTCCTTAGAATGTACCGAAGAGACTTTCAATAATGCCGCCGAAGCCCATAAATGATACTGCTACCAGTGAAGCTGCAACGAGAGTGATTGGAAGACCTTCGAATGATTTTGGTGGTTTTGCGTATTCAAGAGTGCTTCTTACGCCTGTGAAGAGAACCATAGCGATAAGGAAGCCGATACCTGCACCAGCAGATGCTACCATTGATTCAACAAATGTGTAACCGCTTTCAACGTTCAGCAGTGTAACACCGAGGATAGCACAGTTTGTTGTGATAAGTGGCAGGTAAACACCCAGAGAAGAATACAGACCTGGGATGTATTTTTTGAGAATGATTTCAACCAGCTGTACCAGAGCAGCAATGATAAGGATAAATGCGATTGTGCTCAGGTATTCCAGACCGTTTGGAATAAGCAGGTAGTTGTAGATTGGCCATGTAGCAGCTGTAGCCATAAGCATAACGAATGTTACAGCAGCAGACATACCAACGGAAGAGTCCAGTTTCTTGGAAACGCCAAGGAATGGACAGATACCCATAAATTTAACCAGAACATAGTTATTTACGAGCATCATACTGAAGAAAATTGAAGCAAGTTTTGCCATTATGCGTTACCTCCTTCTTCTTTGCCACAAGCATATGGACAGCCCAGACAACCGCCAGCACAGCCGTTGCCATCGCCAAGTTTGGATGGGTTAGCAAGTTCCAGTTTAACAGCTGCAGCCATCAGAACACCAAAGATAAGGAAGCCGCCTGGTGCGCTTGTCATAACGGAAAGAGCAAATTTGTCCATACCTGGAATTGCAAAACCGAATACAGCACCTGAACCCAGGAACTCACGGATTGCACCCATGATTGTAAGTGTAAGTGTAAAGCCGAGACCCATGCCCAGACCGTCGAGAGCAGAGTCAACAACATTGTTTTTGGATGCAAATGCTTCAGCACGGCCCAGAATGATACAGTTAACAACAATCAGTGGGAGGAAAACGCCCAGAGCTGTGTCAAGAGCTGGGAGGAATGCTTTTACAAGCATCTGTACAACTGTTACGAAACCAGCGATAACTGTGATAAATGCTGGAATACGAACTTTATCAGGGATAATTTTTCTGAGAGCAGAAATTACTATATTTGAACAGATAAGAACAAATGTAGCAGCAACGCCCATACCAAGACCGTTTACAGCCATTGTTGTAACAGCCAGAGTAGGACAAGTACCAAGTACCAGTCTAAGAACTGGGTTTTCTTTAATAAGGCCCCTGGTAACCAATTCTAATTTATTATTTTTAGCCATTGTTTCCAAATTCCTTTCTTACTTGATTGCGTTGTATACTGTGATAGCTTTAGCTACACATTCTTTAGCACCCATAGATGAGTATGTGCAGTTTGCGATAAGGTCTACACCGTCAACTGCTGCAGCATCTGTCATGCCGATGAAGTTAGCGATGAATGTTGGGTCTTCAACTTTTGTACCCAGACCTTTTGTTTCGGATGCAGCTGCATCGTACATTACGTTTACAACAGCGCCGTTTTCATCAAATGCAACATAACCTTTCAGCATCAGGCCGGATGGATGTTCGTCACCGATGATACCGTTACCTTTACCTTCTGTAACAACGATGATGCCTTTTTCTGTTGTGTAGAATTCAACAGCATCTTCGTGTGCGTAGTCTGTAGAGAGAACAGCAGCAGGTGTGCCTTCGCCGTAGAGCAGACCCAGTTTTTCTTCCAGTGTCAGTTCAACAGCAACGATGCCTTTAGCATACTGGTTAAATGCTTTTCTTGCTACGTTTGCAGCATCCAGAGAAGCGTTGGAAGAAATTGTAGCACCACCGATCATATCGATGTCGCCGCTTGTAAGGTCTTTTGTTGTGCCTTTGAATTTAGCAAGGAATTCTGGATTTTCGATTTTTGAACCGAGACCAGCTGTTTCAGAGTGTGAAAGAACTTTCAGATCAACGATTTTGCCGTCGTTGTCAAATGCGAACATAAAGTTTACAGCGCCGCCGTAACCTTTACCGAAGGATGTGATTGTGTAACCAGCACCGTTTCTTGCTTTGTAGATTTCTGTTATGCCTTCCATGTCAACGCCATCAACGAAGTCGAAACCGTCTGTAGCTGTTGGCAGCAGTTCGATACGAGCTGCGTCTGCTGCAAGACGTGCGTTTTCTTCGATGATTGGAGCTGTGATGCTGTTTGTCAGGCCCAGAAGACCGGAAACAACAACACAGATAACTGTAAGAACAACAACAGGTTTGAGAAGATCATTCCATGTAGAATTGTTTTTCATATTATTTAGCCTCCTTTACTGCTTTAGGAGCGCCCAGTGGTTTCTGTCTTGTAGCTTTGTTGATGTATGGAACAACCAGGTTCATCAGCAGGATAGCGTAGGAAACACCTTCAGTCATAGAACCGAAACGACGGATGATAACTGTGATGAGACCAAGACCGATACCAAAGATGATTTTGCCTTTTTCTGTGTAAGGGCTTGTTACATAGTCTGTAGCCATGAAGATAGCACCCAGCAGCAGACCGCCACCAAGAACGTAAACAACAGGGTCTACACCCAGAACAACTGCCATAACAGCAACTGTTGCTACGTATGTAACAGGGATTGTTGGGCTGATAACTTTTCTAACTACCAGGTATACAAAACCGAGCAGCAGAGCCAGAGCAGATGTTTCACCCAGAACACCGCCTGTTGTACCGATGAACATATCCATATAGTTTGGTGCGCCACCTGCTGCATAAACTGCAAGTGGTGTAGCAGAAGCAACTGCGTCACCAGAGAATGTTGCTGGGAATGTCCAGGATGTCATAAGGCCTGTGTAACCAAGGCCAAGGATAATTCTTGCTACGATAGCTGGGTTAGCAAAGTTGTAGCCCAGACCGCCAAACAGCTGTTTAACGATAACGATAGCGAAGAAAGCACCAATAACTACTGTCCACAGTGGCAGTGTTGGTGGGCAGTTGAAAGCAAGCAGAATGCCTGTAACTGCAGCTGAAAGGTCGCCTACTGTGATAGGTTTTTTCAGCATTTTTTCGTAGAGGTATTCAAATGCAACACAAGCCAGTACAGAAACTGCTGTGAGGATAAGAGACTGAACACCAAAGAACAGTGTAGAAGCAACCAGTGCTGGAACCATAGCGATGATAAGGTCACGCATCAGGGAAGCAGTAGTGTCTTTACCTGTAATATGAGGAGCAGATGATACTAAAAGTTTCATAAATTAGTTACCTGCCTTTCTTAAAAAATCTTTAGCTTCTTTCATTGTCTGTGCAACTGGACGTTTAGCTGGACATACGAAAGAACAGCTGCCGCATTCCATACAGAGGTCTGTGTGGAGAACTTTAAGTTCTTCAACATCTTTAACTTCCAGGGAAAGTGCGATTTCAACTGGAGCAAGGCCCATTGGACAAGCGCTTACGCATCTTGCACAGCGGATACATGCTGAAGCATTTGGAAGAGTTGCTTTTTCTTTACCGAAAACGAGGAAAGCATTGTTCTGTTTTACAACAGGGATATCGTCGCCTGTGAGAGCCTGACCCATCATAGGACCGCCGGAGATGATTTTGCCAGCTTCCTGTGAGTAGCCGCCGCAGAATTCGATGATGTCTTTGATTGGTGTACCAATTACAACTTCAACGTTTTTAGCTTCTGCTACTGCGTCGCCGTCAACTGTAACTCTCTTTGTAACCAGAGGCATACCTGTTTTCAGATATCTTGCAACAAAGCCTACAGATGCAACGTTCATAACGATGCAACCTACTGCTGCTGGCAGAGCACCTTTTGGTACTTCTTTGCCTGTAGCCTGTTCGATAAGAACTTTTTCTGCACCCTGTGGGTAAACGCTTGGCAGAGTTGCAACAGTAAAGCCTTCGAGACCTTTTGTCAGTTCTGTCATTTTAGCGATTGCCTGTGGTTTGTTAGCTTCGATACCGATGATAACTTTGGAAAGGTTAAGATACTGTTTAACCAGTTTTGCACCTTCAACAACATCTTCGCCGCATTCCATCATTTCGCGGTAGTCTGCTGTGATGAATGGTTCACATTCAGCAGCGTTGATAACAAGAGTATCAACTTCGTCAAGGTTCTGTGGGTCAAGTTTAACGCCAGTTGGGAAGCCTGCGCCGCCAAGACCTACAAGACCGCTGTCTTTGATTGCCTGTACAAAGCTTGCATGGTCTGTAACTTCAGGTGCTTTTACTTTTTCAGAAACAGTCTGCAGACCGTCTGTGTCAATAACAACAACCTGAGCTTTACCGTTAGACAGACGGATTTCGTCAAGACCGAAAACCTTACCGCTAACTGGTGAGTGAACTGGTGCTGAAATGAAGCCGCCGGCTGTACCGATAACGTCGCCAACTGCAACTACATCACCTTTTTTTACACAAGCTTTTGCCGGTGCACCGATGTGCTGGCTCATAGACACATACACTCTTTTTGGTACCGGCATTTTAACAGTTTCACAGTTCTCAGTGTTTTTGTAGTGAGGCACATGTGCGCCTTCAGCACTGCGAACCAGTTTTTTAAATACTGCCACTTATATAATCCTCCTTCAAGACTTTTATTTTAATTTTATTTAAAAGTCACTTTTTCAAATATACATTGTAGCACCATTCCGTCTATTTTTCAATAGTCAATTAATACATATTTATATACTTTACACCATCCTTACATAATACTAATATAGCAAAATATATAAATATAAAATATTTGTTAAAAAAATCCTTTTTTGTATACTTGTGTCATATGTTGTGGTATAATACATATATAAATTATTGTATCAAGGCGGTTTTTTGTGCGGAATATAATTTACAAATCTGAGAATATAATTCCTTGGGATACACAGAGTGCATTCAAAATGAACAGCTATAACGCACAGGTCGAAGAACATATGGTTTTCTGCTATCTGAAAAGCTATGTTTATGGCGGCAATCTGGTGCTGTGCAGCTATTGCTTTACAGAACATCCACAAGGAAAAGACAATATACATTTATACCTGAATCTGTCCCCTGACAAAAATGGTGCTGTTATGCAGATAGACTACGGCTATGACGGCATGGGAAAAATTGTATATGACAAAAAGGAAATAACAGGTGAGGGCATCAGTCTGAACTGTTTTAAAACTGATGACGAGCAGGGTTTTTACTGGTGCGGTGAAATCACAGTGGACAAGGCTGCGGTAAACCAGCTGTGGAATACTGATCTGGAAGAAAAAAGCATATTCACACTGAATATGACACAGACCTTTGAAAATGGAGATTTCAGCGGGCTGTTTGGTGATGTAACAAAAGTTGATTATCTTGCTGAAAACAATATGAATGTTTTCCTTGTTCTCAACTATTAATCTACGGAGGGATATTATGAAATTTTTTAACATTCTGGCAAAAATTGCCCTGCTGTTTGCAGCAGTAGCTGCTGTGCTGATGTTTATCGACAAGAAAGATGACCAGCAGTATATTTCATTTGATCAGCAATAAACAAAACGGGCAGTCCCTGCCCTGGACATAAAGGAGAATAATTATGGCAATCAGAAGATTTGAATCCAACGGCAGATTTTCAAAAGTTGTAGAACACAATGGTATTCTGTACATTGCAGGTCAGGTGTGTTCAAACCCAGCAGGTGACATCAAGGCACAGACAGCCGAAACACTGGCAAAAATCGAAGAAATTTTGCTCAAATATGGTAGCGATAAAGAACATATGCTGTCCAACACAGTGTATATCAAAGATATGTCACTGTTTAAAGAAATGAACAGCGTATACGATGCATGGGTTGTAAAAGACAACGAACCTGCAAGAGCATGTGTTGAAGCAAAGCTGGCTTCCCCAAGCATACTGGTAGAAATTTCCTGCATCGCAGCTATGAAAGAATAATACAAACACTAATCCCCCGCAGTTTAAGCTGCGGGGGATTTTTTTATCAATATATAGCATTTGGAATAAGTGTGAGCATACCCATAAGATTTCTTTCTACTACCTGTATAACCAGAATATCTGCATCTGTTTCTTTAATTAGTTCCTGAGAAGCAGGATTGGCCCGCACAGTGACTTTTTCAAAAGATTCATCCAGATACTCCTCTATTCTCCATCGGAAAGAGTCACCCATGAACATAATCGATTTATCTGATTTTTCACTACGGATATTTTTTTCAGCTGAATAATCTCTTGTATCTGTATACTCATCATAAAGATGACATAAATTGGCAATATCTGATTCATAATATTCTGCTTTTTCAAAACTGTTTTCACTGTATGGAATGTGATTTATTCCAAGTGCATCAAGCAGAACAGATGCGCCTATATATGCACCTTTCCCTGTCCAGTGTGTATCGGCAAGAAAATATAAATCATCTTCTTTTGATGAAGCCAATTTTAATTCATCTGTTATATCAACAACAGTTATACCTGTATCAGTCATTTTACTCACAAACTGTTGACGTCTTGTAATCTCGTTAATTCTATTGTAAGAATCCGGCAGATATTTGCTGTATACTTCTTCTTTATTAGGAACAATCATAAGCACCACCTGCTGACCTCTGTCTTCTGCCGCTTTTTTCAATGCAACAGCATCGTTGACAAGCTTCTGCATCTGTTCTTCAGAAAAGAGATTTGTCCCCTGATAATCTGCTTTTGGTGATGTATTATCCATAGTATTCAAAAAAAGGAATCTGTTTTCACCTATTACAACAGCATCACTTCTGATATTACCAAAAAGTTTGTAACTGGTTACGGCTGCAGTTTTCATAATTGTTCTTCTCAATGGAAAATGGTCAGAAATATACTCTGTATATGCCCGAGGCATTTCTTCCAGAGTATAATTTTCAAGAGAGGGTAATTGGCTGAGTTCCCTCTTTTCTATAGTAAACATATCTTCTGCGCCCCCGCCCATAAGAAAGGATATGCAGAAAAAGAAAATAATTGATAAAAAGCCAATGTTTATTAATCTTGACATTTTTTCTCCTTAAAACTGGAAATAAATAAATGGATTGTATGTGTTGCCCACAAGTAAACAAATGCACATTATCATAATAATTGTAAGCAATGGCAATTCGTAGGCATATGTTTTTTTGTCGTCAAACAATTTCTTATTCAAGCCTGTGAAAGTCTGCAACGGTCCACTGAACAAGACTGCCGCAAATAATGCCACAATAAATCTGTTGTCAAAGTATACAGATGGACTGACAACACCATTGGCAGCTGTAAATAAAAACATTCGTTTTAACCAAGTAAGCGCTCCGGATAAGCCATTACCTCTGAACAGTACCCATCCTATCACAACAACAGACAGCGTATATATATGTCCTGTAACTTTATGTTTTGCCAGCCATTTGCCTAAAAATGCACGCTCAGCAACCATAAACACACCAAAGTATATACCCCAAACAAGGAATTGCCAGCTGGCACCGTGCCATATACCTGTAAGGAAGAATATTGTAAACAGATTTATGTATGTGCGTATATTTCCCTTTCTGTTGCCTCCCAGCGGGATGTACACATAATCTCTGAACCAGTCAGATAGACTGATGTGCCAGCGCTGCCAGAACTCTCTTACAGAAGCAGAAAGGTATGGATAATTGAAGTTTTCTCTGAAATGGAAACCAAACATTCTGCCAAGTCCTATCGCCATATCAGAATAACCCGAAAAGTCATAATAAATCTGGAATGTATAGCCAATTATAGCTATCCAAGCCAACGGAGTGCTGATATTTTCCACTGGTTGAGAAAAAATACGGTCTACAACCCATGCCATTTCATTGGATATAAGTACCTTTTTACCCAAGCCAATTACAAATCGTCTTACACCATATGCAAAATCCATATGTGTAACAGTTCTTCTATCTATCTCTTCACTGATATGGTTATATTGCACTATAGGCCCTGCTATCAGCTGTGGGAAAAAACTTATATACATCATAAGATACAGCGGATTTTTCTGAACTTTTATCCTGCCATAACACAAATCCCCAAGATAACTGATAGCCTGGAATGTGTAAAAGCTGATACCTATTGGCAATACAACATAATCAAAGGCCGGTACTGTGATATTGAATATTCCCCGTATTTTTCCAATATTGGACACTGCAAAGTTAAAATATTTGAAATATCCCAGAAACATCAGGTTTGCAATAACACCTATTGCAAGAAACAGTTTCATATATTTCGGGAGATAACTCATCAACATACCGGTAACATAAGTTATACCTATTACCGCCAGCATAAGAAGAAGGTATGACGGACCACCCCATCCATAAAAAAACAGGCTAAATACAAGTAAAACATAATTTTTAGCCCTGCCTGGTGCAATATTGTATGCAAGTAATACTGCAGGTAAAAAGAAAAATAAAAACACTAATGATGAAAAAACCATACCAATAACCTTTTTAAAAAATAATTAACTTATATTTTAACATTAAACATTATAATTGTCTATAAAATCCCCCGCAGTTTAAGCTGCGGGGGATTTTTTATATTTCTTTTATTTCAAGTTTTGATGTGTCATACATCACTTTGGCGTGGTTGGTTTTGATAAGTTGTTTTTCGATAACATTGCCTGTAACCACATCTATGGTGTGGCGGTAGATTTTGTTGTTGCGGTATACTGTGCCATTTTCGCGGGAGAAAAATTCATCTTCGACTTTGATGTGGTATGTATTTGGCAGATTATCTGAACACAGCAGATGGCCCACAAGATATTCATCATCGGTATACACAGCCAGCTGAAAAGTATATGGTGTTTCATTCACAAAACGGTAGTCTTTGTAATTATACAATATACTTGTGCCGGTGCCGAAAGGTACTACACGGCCAAAATCCGGGAACAAATCAACACCGTCGTGATGGTGATGTTCGCATATAGTCAGCGGTGAATGGAGAACAAGCCAGTGTATAAGATTGGTAAACTGACACATGCCGCCGCCAATATCGCTGGACGGATTGCCGCCCTTTATGGTAAGGCCGGTTTTATACCCCTGCTTTTCACTGACTGCACCAACAAGATGCCAGAAAGAGAAAACCTGGCCCGGACGGATAATGATTTTGTCCACTTTCGGGGCAGCTATGGCAAGGTTTACAGCTTTGTTGTTCTGCAAAGTCATATCCACATCCCCCAACTTACGACGGATAAGAGATTTGTGGCTGTAGACAGAAACCGGCAGTAAATTGGCTGATTTCTCGTTGGCAAAATTTACTTTTGCCCTTTTGTCCTGAATGTTTCTTTTTAAAATCTCTTTCTGTGTGGATATTTTATATGTGAGGGGTGAAATCTCACAGAAAAGTTTTCTTGCCATTGTATAACCTCGTAACATTGATTGACTGTATTTTATCACAGCATTATTTTACTATCAATAAATATGACAGATTTGTAATAAAAAGAAAAACTGCAATATATGCAGTTTTCTTTTTGTTCGAAAATATTTTAGAAGGGATTATATAAGCGTGCTGTTTATGACATCAGTGGATAAACATTACCCCGAATACAAACAGACACATTCCCAGGGCGGCAAATCTTTTGATTGTCATAGACATACACTCCTTTTTTTGATTTCGCCTTCATTTTACAGTAAAAATTTTGATTTGCAATAGCTTTCACCAAAAGTTCACCATATGTTAACCAAACTTTAATAATTTTAAAAATACGGCAATATTGCGGTAACGGTGTGTTCACAATTGCTATTCGATAATCTGAACAGGAATGGTGTCGGTGAGTTTTATATATCCACCCTCACCGCTTCTTTTTCTTGCATAGCCTGTCCAGGTAAGGCCACCATCTTCACTTACAATACAATATTTTTCATCATAGGAGCCCACCATATCATCTTCTATAGCCTTCTCTGTAATACCAACAAAATATCTTATTTCTATTCGCTGACCAATCATAGTCATACAGCAACTCTTATACCTGAAGAAATAATCTGGTACAGCAAGCAGTGAAAAATCCAACTTATACCAGGTTTTGCCACCATCAACAGTTATGTTGGCTTGTGGCTCGTTGTGATAAACATTGTCTGTTTGCCCCATAAAGCCAACATTTTCATTAAGAAAACGCAATCCTCTTATTATAAAGTAATTATCCTTATCCAGCTGATGTCGGGCAATTTCATAATTCCACTCAGTTTGTGTTGTATCAATTTTTTGTATATTGAGCCACACATTTGAATCTGCATCCTTCGTAAGATACGAGAAAAAAGCTATTTTTTCATTTAACGGTTCGTATCCGCCTGCATAACCAATAAGAGTCTCATTATCGGAAACCGGAATTTTTTTGCTCAGTGTAGTCGTTCCATCAAATATACAAACGTGCATATTCTTTCTGTCCGCACCATCCACGTATGAAAAACTGAACTGTTCATCCGAATAATATCCTTTTGAAATATTATAAGCCAATCCCTGCTGATAATATTCGGGCACATTTTCTGGTGGTATATATCCATCTCTTTTGAAAGAATCTTTTCTGATGTTTTCAGCCAAATTTCTCTCCTTATACTGCACATCTTCTGTCGAGTTCAGTTTTGCCAGCTGTTCATAAAAAGTTGGCGGGATTTTGCCAGGTATTTTTTCTGTTACCTTTTCTTCCACCACACAGGCTGTGGCACTGATGGCCACCACAGCAATCAGAAGCAGTGACACAATTTTTGCAGGTTTGCGGTATGAAAGCACATTTTTTATTCTGCTTTCTGCATCTGTTTCGCCAAACAGCACCGCCCGGGCAGGGCTTGTGTGTTTTTCCACAGCACAACTCAGCAACCGCAGAGAGTATTCTTTTTTGTCTGTGCTGTTTTTTATAACAGCTTCATCGCAGGACATCTCCATATCCCTGCACATCAGTCTGAAAGCCAACCATACCAAAGGATTAAACCAATGCAACACAGCTACTGCCAGGGCAAGTGGTTTTACGATATGGTCGCCGCGGTGGATATGAGTCTGTTCGTGACGGATAATGCTGTCGAGAGGCATATCAGCCATAGCAGACGGGATATAAATCCTTGGTTTCAGAACACCATATACAAAAGGTGATGTTATATTGTCTGCAAAATAAATATTGCTTTCGGCCTTTCGGGCAAACTGTAGTCTGGCGTGAAAGCTGACAAGATTTTTCAGCAGCACAAACAGAGCCACCAATATGCCCGCCACCCATATATTAGCCAGTTTTGGCATAGTGGTATTTTCAAAAGTTGGCGGAGGTGAAATTGTATCTTTTGCTGTTACAACATAACGAAATCCGTCTGACCAGTCGTAAACAGGTTGTATTCCCCGCTCCAGCGCCTGATAGTATTCCATTTTGTGAGAATAATGCACATCCACATCACCAACGTAGTCGTCCATAAGCTCTGCATACCGACTGTCAGCCCGTTGGTGCAAGTCCGATACAGGCGAGTAAAAACTGCCTTTGTCAAAGGTTATTTTGATATTTAACACAAGGCCTGCAAACACCATAAACCACAGTGCATAGGAATATATCTTAGGCTGTTTTCTGATTAAAAGGCGCACCAGAATTATAAGCGGAATAACCACACAGCCTTTTATAGACAAGGATATAACATACATAAACAAATCTGTCATAGTTCTGTCTCCTTTATAAAACTAAATTATGATAAAATCTTTATTCTTCAAATTCTTCTATCATCTTTCTTATTCTGTCAGCATCTTCCTTTGACAGTTTTTTTCCATCCATAAAGGCGGCGATAAAACCAGGCAGACTGCCGTCAAAAGAACGGCTGACAACAGAATTTGATTCATATAACTGAACTTCTTTCTGCGTAACTAATGGAATAATATTTGAACTGTCATTTTTTACCATTTCTTTTTCAGCCAGACGTTTAAGAACAGTGTAGGTGGTGCTTTTTTTCCAACCCAGTTTTTCGGCGCACAATTTAACAAGATTTGCGCTGGTAAGAGGCTGGTTTTCCCACACTATTTTCATAAAGCGATATTCACTTTCGGCAAGTTTGTAATCTTTCATATATGTAAACCTCCACGGTCTATAGTTGTAGACTTATCTTTTGATTTTAGTCTATCATTGTAGACCAACAATGTCAACAGAATCCCGAAATGTTTAACAAAAGTTAATATTTTATTCACAACAAAACAAAAAGCAAGGTCAGAGACCTTGCTTTTAATCTTTAATTGTCTTCGAGAAGTATTTTTTCAAATACATCACACACACGGACAACATCTGCACGGGAAACATCATTGTTTGTGACAAATCTTAGCAGACCGCCCTCTTCACCTGCCATTTTAATGCCGTACTCCAGCATTTTGCCTGGGAGAGAGTAGATGAATTCTTTTGGTTTATCCAGTTTGAAGAAAACCATATTTACATCAACATTGTCCATAAGCACATTAACGCGTTTAATTTTGTTAAGGCGGTGTGCCATATATTTTGCATTGTCGTGGTCGTCTGCCAGGCGGTCCACCATTTTTTCAAGAGCGATGATACCGCAGGCGGCCACAAAACCTGCCTGGCGCATACCGCCTCCAAGAAGCTGACGGTTGCGGCGTGCTTTTTCGATAAACTCCTTGCTGCCGCACAACACACTGCCTACAGGTGCACAAAGGCCTTTTGAAAGACATACCATAACGCTGTCGCAATACTGTGTAAGTTCCTTGGCGTCAACACCCAGGGCAACAGAGGCATTGAAAAGGCGGGCACCGTCAAGGTGAACTGGCAGATTGTGTTTTTTTGATGTTTCGTATACATCTTTCATCTGTTGCAGAGACATTACTTTGCCGTTGGTAAGGGCATTTTCCATACAAACCAGGCTGGTGTGTGCCATAAAACTGTCGTCGCCTGTGCGGACTGTTCTATCGATTATTTCAGGGGTGAGAATATCGTCTTTACATTCCACAACTCTCAGCATTACCCCTGCGAGAACTGCGGCGGCACCAACTTCGTGGACTACGATGTGGCTGCCGGATGAAATAATGATTTCATCGCCACGGGCTGTATGTGTCATAACTGCCAGCTGGTTACCCATAGTGCCGGAAGCCACGAAAAGGCCGGCTTCCTTGCCTACTTTGCGGGCACACAGCTGTTCAAGATTTTTTACTGTAGGGTCGTCGCCAAAAACATCGTCTCCAACAGGCGCTGTGTACATAGCGTCACGCATTTCCTGGGTAGGCTGGGTTACGCTGTCAGAGCGCAGGTCTATATAATTCATTGAATCATTCCTTACTGTAAAATTTATTTCCGTCTTGGACATCTGGCTATAGTTACACCTGTGTAATAGTGCTGGAGAATCTGTGCATAGGACCAGCCTTCGTTCTGTGCGTACAGCTGGGCGCCCCACTGGCTCATACCAACACCGTGGCCATAGCCTTTTGTAATAATTGTAAAGTTTCCGTCAGCATAGCTGATGGTAAATGCGTGGCTGCGTAAAGCATAGCCTGCATCAGCAAGAATATCTGTGGCAAACCAGTTGCCAGTGATATTTCTTTCATTGCCTGACTGTGAAATATATGTTGTTACACCGTCAATGCTCATTCGGCGCACGTAGCCGCCGTCTGTATAGTCCACAATCGAGAACCATTCCCCTGCCTTTTCCAGGTCAAGGTCTGTGCCGATACGTGCATCAAGGATAGACTTCATAGTTTCTGCTGAAATAGTGTACACCTTTTCATATCCTGATGACATATAGTCGTATTTACTTTCAACTGTCACCAGATGTGAGTGGTGTGTACCCCAGGTCTGACCTGCAGGGTTGGTATATCCTGCACAGGATGCAAAATATGGTGAATATACCGCACGACCACCAACAGTCATAATAAGGTCTGAAACCTGACTTACAGCATTTACTACTCGCTGGCTTGGGCTTGTGCGGCCAGCCACAGCTGGTGCTGCAACACCGTTGTTGTACTGATACTCAAGATATGTATGAGCGGCAACAGCCTGGGCTTTGAGAGCCTCAACATTCCAGCTGGATGTCATTTCAATGGCAACAATCTGACTGAGTATCTGTGACGCAGGGCCAGACACCACCTGACCGTTCATTGTAACAGTGAGAATTTCTTCTGTGATTTCAGGTGTTGGTGTAGGAGTTGGTGTAGGAGTAGGAGTCGGTGTAGGTGTAGCTTCTTCAGATGGAGAGGACTGCTGTGAAGATACAGCAGATGATGCTATGTTTTCAGAAGACACCGCAGATGACACAGGGGTAGAAGATACAACCTGTGAAGATGATGCAGGTGCTGAAGATGACTGTGGTACTGAAGAAATAACTTTTGATGAAGAAACCGACTGTGAGGAAGAACCTGCCACAGAGGATGACTGCCGTTTTGAAGAAGAAATCACTTTTGAGGATGAAGTAATTTTAGACGATGAGTTAAACATATCGCTGGTGATAGTTACAGCGGAAATATGTGAAGTAGCCAACAGTTCTTCAAGACTAAGACTGTTCCAGTTATCTCTGTCAAAAACTTCCTGGGCATAAAGCAGGGCATCCACTGCCATTTCATCAGTGAGACCTTTTTCTGCCATATACCAGTCAGAATACAGTGTAAGTGTTTTTATATCCACACTTGGGAAAACATTTGCTGTACTTTCCACTGAGAACGCAACTATGTATCTGTCATCTCCCAGATTTTGCACAAGAGCATACATAGGAGCGGTTTCCTTTACCACAACGTCCACATCATACAGACTGCGGGCACGTATCTGAACAATATATTCCTGTCTGTCCTGGATATCAGCCATTGCCTCCAGCTCCCGGCCGGAAAATGTGGAAACGGCAAAAATCTGATATTCTTTATATCCCTGGCTGTCAAACAAAACAAATGATGAATTCAATCGGACAGTATTGATATCTGTCAGATCAAACATATTGTCTGCGTCAAAGCCAGAGATGAATTTATAATCGGGAATATAGCCTGATGGCATAGCATAGATTTCCATACCATCGCTCAAGGTGTTTACAGAAGAAAACACCGGATATTCCTGCTTTGAATTTTTAAAAGTGAGCCAACCTTCCATATTCTGGTTTTGAGAGTGAAGGTCAGCTACCATTTTTACTGTCTGTTTCTCAAAACCTTGTGAAAAAAAATCCTGTGTCTGCCTTTCGGAAAGCAAAGCGCTGACATCGGCAGGCTTTTTGGCTAATATACCCTGAATAAAATCTGTTACCTTATCTGTTACATTCTGTGTGACTGCAGGCAGGTCAATTGCAGGCAACTGCAGGTTGCCGTCATATTTAAACCACAGATAACCTGCGGCAATACCGATAGATACCAGTACCAGCAGGAAAGATGTAAGGAAGAATTTAAGGCAGCCGCCTTTTTTCTTTGGCTGGTCATCTTCTGGTTCATATGTATTTTCTGTCATATCTATAATGCGGACACCTTCGCAATGCAGGTTGTAAACAACGCATCTGAGCAAATCAAATGCATTCTGGCAGGCAAGGTGTGTAATTCTTGCTCTGTCTCCAGAGAATGAGCATTTTTTCACAAATGTTTTATCTTCTGTGGCTACAGCAATATAAACTGTACCTACAGGTTCCTGCGGGGTACCGCCCCCCGGGCCTGCATAGCCTGTGGTCGCAATAGCATAGTCAGCACCACTGCGTGCACGGATACCCTGGGCCATCTGTGTAACAACCGGTGAAGATACCGCTGTGTAGATGTCCAGATCTTCTGGGTTAACACCAAGAACTTTCTGTTTCTGTTCGTCAGAATAGGTGCATACACCAAGAGAGAACACTGAAGAAGCACCTGGAACAGATGTGATGCGGGCAGACAGACCGCCGCCTGTACAGCTTTCAGCTGTGGCAACTGTCTTTTTGTCAGCTATCAGCTTGTTTACAAGTACCGTTTCGATATTGTCCACATCAACGCCGTAGATATTGTTATGGATAAGACTGTCAAGCTTGGAATACAGCTTGTCCAGCATTTCGTTGGCTGCAACTCTGTCTTCAGCGTGGGCTGTAAGACGAATGGTAACTTCGCCTTCTTTGGCATAAAGAGCCGCTGTAGGATTGTCATTTCCCAAAAGGACAGCCACCTTTTCTTCAAGGGCAGACTCGCCAACACCTATAACTCGCACATAGCGGGAAACAATAATGCCTTTTACCAGCTTTGACAGCATCGGCATAACGCTGTTGTCCATCATCGGCTTCATTTCGCGTGGAACACCAGGCATAAGAACAGCCATTTTTTCGCCGTCAATAAACATTATGCCTGGGGCTGTGCCGTAGTTGTTTTCGATAAAACGTCCCTTTACTGGTACATATGCCTGCTTTTTATTATTTTCAGTCATTGTACGGCCGATAGTGGTAAAGTATCCCTGGATGTCATCACAGATTTTCTGGTTGAATTCCAGAGTATCGTTGTACACTGAAGCCACTGTCTGTTTGGTAAGGTCGTCATCAGTAGGTCCAAGACCGCCTGTATAAATAACTATGTCACTGCGGTCTTTTGCCAGCTGTGCAGCCTGGCGCAGACGGTCAGGATTATCACCTACAACCTGCTGATTGTAGACCGATATACCAAGGGAAGACAGACGCTGTGCTATATACTGGGCATTGGTATTTACAATATCACCCAGCAACAGTTCTGTGCCTACACAGATTATTTCTGCTCGCAATATTTTCACCTCTTTTTTCAGAGTATTTGGATATGATTATAAAAAGCTCAATTAAAATTTTATCAAATGGTTTATTCACCGTATTCTGCTTCTGCCGCCATACGTGCCTTGCGGTCTTCTTCCAGCACAGTTGATTTCACATCAGAAAAAGCAATTGGAGAATAATCTGTTCTTTCCACACAGATACAATAGTGTCTGGAGCTGAATGTGGAATATGACGGGTTGTCGTGAACATGGCCAAAAATATTTGCATAAGGGAAATATTTGTTGATGTACATAGGCTGGTGGGAGAAAATCCAGAATTCATCAACAATTATTGGATGGTCATAAACCTTGGCAAATCCACATTCTTTTACGTAAAATTCGTCATTTTCACTATCGTGGTTGCCACGGATAAGATATTTTATGCCGTTTAATTTCTTTGCCTGCCGCATATGGTATTTGTCACAGCCTATATGCAGAAAATCCCCCACAACATAAACTATATCATCTTCCTTTACAACGCTGTTCCAGTTTTTCACGATGGAATCTGTCTGTTCTTTTGCGTTTTTGAAAGGTCTGTGTTCAAGTTTGATTATAACATCATCACCAAGATGTGTGTCTGCAATAAGAAAAGTTCGTGGCATAAAATCACCTCGTTATCAAAGTTTGTTAAACGTCAGTTACTGTACATTGATGCGCAGTTTTTCTGCTTCGTCTGCTGCCAGCTGTTCCAGTTCAAACAGTTTTTCCAGGCCCATTGCTGTTTCTGCATTGATTACTTCTTCCAGAGATGGTTTTGTCTTTGGATGAGGTGGTGTAAAGATTGTACAGCAGTCTTCATATGGCAGGATAGATGTTTCAAATGTATCTATCTTGCGGGCGATTTCTGTGATTTCTGTTTTGTCCATACCGATTACAGGACGGAAGATTGGCATATCAACGCTGGCGTTTGTAGCTGTGATGGCCGCCATTGTCTGGCTGGCAACCTGACCAAGGCTTTCACCTGTGATGATTGCAGATGCACCGAACTTGCGAGACAGTTTTTCTGTGATACGCATCATACTGCGGCGCATAAGGATAGTGAACAGTTCTGCCACGCCGTTGTCACGGATGTATTCCTGCACTTCTGTAAATGGTACAATAAACAGGTTCATATCCCCTGTGTAGTCTGTAAGTTTTTCAGCCAGAGTGATAACTTTGTGTCTTGCTCTGTCGGATGTGTATGGTGGAGATGCAAAGTGAACAGACATAATGGACATACCGCGTTTTGCCATCATATATGCGGCAACCGGGCTGTCGATACCACCGGACAGCATAAGCGCACCTTTGCCGGATGTGGAAACAGGCATACCGCCTGCGCCAGGCTGTTTTGCTTCGTGGATATATGCACCGAAGTCACGGATTTCTACCATAACTGTAACCTGTGGGTTATGCACATCTACTTTAAGATGGTGGAATTTGCGCAGGATAGCCGCCCCTACTTCACGGGAGATTTCCAGTGAGCCCATTGGGAAAGATTTGTCACTGCGTTTTGCCGTTACTTTGAAAGTTCTGGCATTTTTCAGCGCATCTTCCAGATAGATTGGTGCCATTTCTGCAATTTTGTCAAAGTTCTTTTCAGTTACAACAGCTTTTGAAACTGCGGCGATACCGAAAACTTTTTTCACTTTTTCAAATGCTGCATCGATGTCGCTGTATTCGTCCTCGGCTTCAATGTAAAATGTGGACTGTGCTTTATAGATTTTGAACTGACCGAGGTTTTTCAGTCTGTTTCTTATTGTTTTCATCAGCTGGGCTTCAAATGTGGATTTGTTCAATCCTTTCAATGCCATTTCGCCCAGATAACACATAATAATCTGTTTCATATTATCTTTTCACCTTCTGTAATTTTTCTGTTGCTTCTTTAAGTGCTGTGAGTAATGCCACTACATCTTCTTCTGTGTTCTGAACGCCGAAAGAAACGCGCACAGAGCTGTCTATTCTGTCGTGTGGCAGTTTCATAACTGTAAGGGTATGGCTGGCACTGCCTTTGGAGCAGGCTGAACCGGATGATACACAGATACCCTTGCTGTCAAGGAAATGGAGCAGTGTTTCACTGCGGTAGCCAACAAAGGAGAAGTTTACTGTGTATGGAGCGGCGCTTTCAGGACTGTTTACCACCACATTGTCAAATGCTTTCAGACCGTCCAGCAGCTGTGTGCGCAGTTTTGCATAGTGCTGAAGGTTGCGGATAAGGTTTGGTTTAAGTATTTCGCAGGCTTTTGCAAGGCCCTGGATATAGTGGATATTTTCTGTACCGGCACGCAGACCGCTTTCCTGACCGCCGCCTACAAAAACAGGCTTGATGTTTGTACCCTGTTTAAGATACAGACCGCCAATGCCTTTTGGTCCATTGATTTTATGGGCAGAGAAAGAAAGACTTTCAATCTTGAGTTTCTTTACATCCAGAGGGAATTTCATAAAACTCTGCACAGCATCAATATGGATTGCACAGCGTGGATTTTTTTCCTTTATTCTGTTTGCCAGTCTTTCGATATCCAGCTTTGCACCAGTTTCGTTGTTTACGTGGATAAGTGTTACAAGGCAGGTTTTGCTGTCAACTGCATCAACAATGGCATTTTCGTCCACGATGCCGTTTTTGTCAGGGTCGATAAGCACTGTTTCAAAACCCATTTCTGCCAGATTTTCATATGGCTGGCGCACAGCAGGGTGTTCATAGCCTGTTGTAATTATTTTTTTACCCCAGTTTTTTCTTGCAAGTGCAAGGCCATAAATAGCAATATTGTTGCTTTCGCTGGCGCAGGATGTGAAATAAAGCTCTTTGTCTTTTGCACCGATACAGCCTGCGATAAAGCCACGGGCTTTGTTCATCTCAATTTCAGATGTAGCACCCCGAGAGTAAAGTGATGATGGATTTGCAAAGGAATTCTGCATGCTTTCATAAATCACCTGTGCAACCTGTGGGTTTACAGGGGTGGTGGCAGCATTGTCAAGATAAATCATATTTGTACCCCTTTGTTATAAATTTATTTATGTTTCAATGTAAACTGTATTTTCTGGCTTTTTTTCTATAAAAAAGTCTATATTAAAAATGAAGATACTATCTAATGAATTATACCATAATTTCACTGTTTTGTACAATATATTAAATATACATAAATCTTGCTTTACAATGATTTTTGCCGGTGGTAGAATAATAATGTTAAAGGTCCGTAATTTCGGATAGGTAATTTTTAATCACAAGGAGGAAATCACCAATGAGAAGTGATATCGAAATCGCACAGGCTGCCGAAATGCTGCCAATCGAAGAAGTTGCACAGAAGCTGGGACTTTCAAGAAAAGAAATCAGCCTTTACGGTGACTACAAAGCAAAAATCGACCTGAACAAAGTTAAAAACCTGCCTGACAGAAAAGGTAAACTGATTCTGGTTACAGCTATCAGCCCAACACCTGCAGGTGAAGGCAAAACAACAACAAGTATCGGTCTGGGCGACGGTCTGGCAAGACTGGGCAAAGACGTAGTGCTGGCACTGAGAGAACCAAGCCTTGGCCCTGTTTTTGGTGTTAAAGGTGGTGCCGCAGGCGGCGGTTATTCACAGGTAGTACCAATGGAAGATATCAACCTTCATTTTACAGGTGACCTCCATGCTATAGGTGCTGCAAATAACCTGCTGGCAGCACTGATTGACAACCACATCTATCAGGGCAACCAGCTGAATATCGACCCAAGAAGAATCACTTGGAAACGCTGTGTTGATATGAACGACAGACAGCTGAGATTTATCACAGATGGTCTGGGCGGCAGAATCAACGGTACACCAAGAGAAGATGGTTTTGACATTACAGTTGCAAGTGAAATTATGGCTGTATTCTGTCTGGCATCCGACCTGGCAGACCTTAAAGAAAGGCTGTCAAAAATCGTATTTGGCTACACATATGCCAACGAACCTGTTACAGTTGGTCAGCTGGGTGTACAGGGCGCACTGGCTTCC
Source organism: Oscillospiraceae bacterium (assembly GCA_017555565.1). Lineage (GTDB taxonomy): Bacteria > Bacillota > Clostridia > Oscillospirales > Ruminococcaceae > RGIG3102. The sequence continues at coordinate 19,224 of JAFZGF010000075.1, read as the reverse complement.
CTGCTGAAAGATGCCATCAACCCTAACCTTGTACAGACACTGGAACACACACCTTGTCTTATCCACGGTGGTCCATTTGCAAACATTGCCCACGGCTGTAACTCTGCAGTTGCAACAAAACTGGCTATGAAGCTGGGTGAATATGTTGTTACAGAAGCAGGCTTTGGCGCTGACCTGGGTGCTGAAAAATTCCTGGATATCAAATGCCGTATGAACGGTCTGTCACCAAACGCTGTTGTTATCGTTGCTACAATCAGAGCGCTGAAACATCACGGTGGCGTAGCTAAAACAGAACTGAATAACGAAAATGTGGAAGCTCTGACAACTGGTCTTGCAAACCTTGGCAGACATATCCACAACATCAAAAACAACTTCAAACTGCCTTGCGTAGTTGCACTGAACAGCTTCCCAACTGATACAGAAGCTGAAAGACAGACAGTTTATGAATACTGCAAAGCTATGGGCGTGGAATGCGCACTGAGCGAAGTATTTGCAAAAGGCGGCGAAGGCGGTCTCCAGCTGGCTGAAAAAGTGCTGGCTGTTATGGAAGATGAAACAGAAATCAACTTCACATACGATGCTGACCTGACAGTTGACGAAAAAATCAAAGCTGTATGTACAAAAATCTACGGTGCTGAAAATGTTACATTTGCAAAAGGCGCACAGACAATGCTGAAAACACTGAAAGCTGCAGGCTATGACAGACTGCCTGTATGTATTGCAAAAACACAGTACTCCTTCTCTGACAATGCAAACCTGCTGGCCGCACCATCAGGCTTCACAATGAATGTAAGAGAACTGCGTCTGTCTGCAGGTGCTGGCTTTGTAGTAGCTGTTATGGGTGAAATTATGACAATGCCTGGCCTGTCAAAATCCCCTGCCGCACTGAACATCGACATCGATGAAGACGGCAAAATCACAGGTCTGTTCTAATCAAAACAATATAGAAAGCCGTTCCTTTTGGAACGGCTTTTTGTTTTAACAATATTGCGGCGAAAAGATTATTGTAGTATAATAATTGTTATATTTTGGAAATTTGGGAGGAAAGAATCGTGGTAAATGCATTGGCCAAGATTTTTATAAAAGACCGCAATAACGTGCAGGACCCTGCTGTGCGTGGTGCATATGGTACACTGTGCAGTATGCTGGGTATCGTACTGAACATACTTCTGTTTGCCGGCAAGTTTTTTGCAGGCACAATAAGCAATTCTGTTTCCATCACAGCAGATGCTTTCAACAATCTGTCAGACGCCGGTTCGTCTGTAATCACTCTGCTGGGATTCAAACTGGCAGGACAGAAACCTGACCCTGAGCACCCATTTGGTCACGGCAGAATGGAATATCTGTCAGGACTGGCTGTATCAATCGCCATTCTTCTTATGGGTTATGAATTGGCAACATCTTCAATCGACAAAATCCTGCATCCACAGGCTGTTGAATTCAGCATTATTTCAGCAGTAATACTTATTGTATCCATTGCCACAAAGTTCTATATGGGGCTGTACAACAACTCCATCGGTGACAAAATCGACTCTGCCGCAATGAAAGCCACAGGTGCAGACTGTATGTCTGACTGTATTTCTACTGCTGTTGTACTTGCCGCAGCTGTCGTAGGTCATTTCACCGGTTTTGTTATAGATGGCTGGTGTGGTCTGCTGGTGTCTGTTCTTATTCTCCGCGCAGGTATTGAAGCAGCCAAAGATACCATCGGTCCACTGCTGGGACAGAAACCTGATGAAGAACTGGTAAAATCCATCTACTCTCTTGTTCTGGCCCACCCGGAAGTTACAGGTATCCACGACCTGGTTGTTCACGACTATGGTCCAGGCAGACTGATGATTACTCTCCACGCAGAAGTAAACAGCGAAGGCAATATTCTTGAAATTCACGATGTTATCGACAACATCGAAGTAGAACTTGCCCAGAAGCTGAACTGTATAGCTACAATACATATGGACCCTATCGCAGTAAACGACGAAAAAGTTACAATGCTGAGAATGATGGTAAGCGAAAGAATGACACAGCTTTTCGGAGAAAATGTTTCCATCCACGATTTCAGAGTTGTGGAAGGTCCTACACACACCAATGTAATCTTTGACATTGTTGTTCCTTTTGGTTTTGAACACAGCGACATGAAAGTATCAGAAATGGTAAAACACAATATTTCTGAAATTGAAGAAATCGATTACCGCGCAGTTGTCAAAGTGGAACATGCATATATCTAATAAAAAAACAAAAAGCCGGGACATCTGTCTCGGCTGTTTTAATTTTTACATAACTCTTGAACCATTGATGTTCACTTCAAAAGTCATTTTAAAGTAATCTGCAGCACGGCGGCACAGCAGCATACGACCAAGGAATATTTCAAAATACTCTGAAATAGGGCTGATATTTTCATCTACAGTAAGATGCAGGATAAATTTCTTTTCATCCCGGTCGATCTGCAGTTTTGATTTTTCAACTGCATAATTTACTCTGTCGTGAATATCTATGTCAATATCTGCCTTAGCTCTTACACGGCTGCGGCGCACATCACTTTTGTCTGCTATTATAAGTGCGGCGGCAAGCTCATTTACAGGATATGCAGTGTGCTCGTCATGGTTACCGATAGCACAGATGATTTTTGCAGTTTCTTCAGCCGCCATACCCATTTTGTCCAACAGTCTGAAAGCCATTACAGCACCGGACTGTGCGTGGTCAACTCTGTTTATAACATTGCCGATATCATGCATATAACCAGCTATCTGCCCCAGTTCCACAGTGCGCCGGCTGTATCCCAGTTTTGAAAGAATCTGGCCCACCATATCTGCTGTACGCACTACGTGTGCAAAGCTGTGTTCTGTAAATTTAAGGCTGTTCATAGTTTCATCAGCCATACGGATATATGTTTTTATTTCTTCGTTGTTTTTTATTTCATTATATGTAACCATAAATATACCTCTTAAAAATATACTATCAATTTTATTTTAACATATCGGCTACACAACACAATACTATTCACAATAATATCACCATAATTTTACAAAACGTACATATTACACAAAAAATATATCGAAATTTCTAAAAGTATTCATTTGCAAAATGTTGACTTTCTTGCAAAAATATTATAGGATAATATTAATAAAATTATCGATAAAAATATTTTTATTTGGGAGATGTGAATATGAAAAAACAAATATCCAAACGGACACTGTACCGTCTGCCTATTTATCTGTCATTGCTTCAGGAAAAAGCAAAGGAAGGTGTGGAATATATTTCTGCCACAACAATAGCAAACCTCCTGGATTTGAACCATGTTCAGGTAAGAAAAGACCTGTCCTGTGCTTCCAGCGCAGGCCGTCCAAAAGTAGGTTATGAAACCACTGTTCTTATCGCTGACCTGCAGGAATTTCTGGATTACAACAACACCAAAAATGCTGTTATTGTAGGTGCAGGCGACCTGGGCAAAGCTTTGCTGGGTTATAACGGTTTTACAAGTTACGGTCTCAATGTGGTGGCCGCCTTTGATTCAAACGAAGCTCTGTGCGGAACATATGTAAAAGGTAAACCTATATATCATATCAGCCAGATGGAAGAGGTAATGAACGATCAGGATATTCATATCGGTATTATCACTACACCTGCAAAATTTGCACAGACAACCTGCGACAATCTGGTAAAGTTCGGTGCAAAAGGCATATGGAATTTTGCTCCTACATCCCTTACAGTTCCTAAAGGTATTATCGTACAGAATGAAAATATGGCTACCAGCCTGGCAGTTCTTTCAAACAAACTGAACGAAGAACTGGGCAAATAACATATTATTTCAAGGAGATAAAAGATGCAAAAATTTGACACACGTGTTCAGCATCTCAAATACAAGGTATTGCGTGAAATGGCCCGAAATGCCTTTAATGATACTTTGCTGGAAAACTTTGCTGATATTCCAAAAATTATTATGCCTAACAAAGAGCCAACCATGCGTTGCTGTGTATATAAAGAAAGAGCCATAATCTCAGAACGTATGAAAATAGCAATGGGCGGTGACAAAAGCAATAAAAATATTATCGAAGTTATCTCTATTGCCTGCGATGAATGCCCTGTTGGTGGCTATCAGGTGTCAGATGCCTGCCGTGGATGCATCTCCAAACGATGTGCTGATGTTTGCCCTGTAGGTGCAATTACATTTGACAATGAACACAGAGCAACCATCAACAAAGAAAAATGCGTCAACTGTGGTAAATGCGCCCAGGCCTGTCCTTTCAGCGCAATCAGAAACAATATCCGTCCTTGCCAGGCCGCATGCAAAGTAAATGCTATTTCAATAAACGAAGACCAGTCTGCAAAAGTTGACGATGAAAAGTGCATCGCCTGCGGTGCCTGCACATATCGTTGTCCATTTGGCGCTATTGTCGATAAAAGCTACATACTTGATGTGGTTGAATTGATAAAAGAATCCCAGCGCAATGGCACAAAACTGTACGCAATGGTTGCCCCTGCAATAGCAAGCCAGTTCAGCTATGCAAAACTGGGCCAGATTATCTCCGGCATCAAAGCAGTGGGATTCACTGATGTAAAAGAAGTTGCACTGGGTGCTGATATGGTTGCCCTTAAAGAAGCCGCCGAGCTGGCTGAAAAAGGCAAACTGACCAGCAGCTGCTGCCCTGCATTTGTATCATATATTGAAAAAAATCATCCTGGCGCAGTGCAGTACATCTCTCACAACCTTTCGCCTATGGCTGAACTGGGCAGATACATCAAACAACTGGATCCAACAGCTAAAACTGTATTTATCGGACCTTGCACAGCCAAAAAAGCTGAAATGCAGAAAGAAAATGTACGCCCATATGTTGACAGCGTGCTGACCTTTGAAGAACTGCAGGCATTGCTGGACAGTCGTGATATAGATGTACTGAGTCTGGAAGAAGACCAGCTGAACGACGCCTCTTTCTATGGCAGAATATTTGCACACTCAGGCGGTCTGACAGGTGCAGCTGCAAGAGCACTGGAAGAACAGGGCATTGATTTTGAAGTAAAACCTGCTACCTGCAGTGGTGTGGACGAATGTAAAATCGCACTGCTGAAACTGGCTAAAGGGGTTCTGAAAGAAAACTTTGTAGAAGGTATGATTTGTGACGGCGGCTGTATCAACGGCGCTGGCTGTCTGACACATACAGGTACAAAAGCCGCACTGAAAGTAGACGCCCATGCAAAAGAATCTACAGTACCTGATATCAAAACTGCAGTGGTTGACGCCAAGATTTAATAATTTGATATAACAATAAAACAGCACTTGTTAAAGTGCTGTTTTTATTTTACAATTCGTTCAGTTTATCAACAAAATCTACATCTCTGGCTGTGATTTCTGTCCACCGCGGACGAAAGCCACTGCGTATTGCATTTCTGACGGATTTTATATTACACCAGGCGGAACAGTAAAAAGGTACCTTCCCCCTACTGATAATCTCCAGAGCAAGACGGCTGGTAAGCGCCGATGCCACACCCTGCCTGCGGTATGACGGCAGCACGTCAATACCTATCTGCCACATTGTTTCACAGTCGGCAGATGCACCTGCCATACCTATAATCTCATCTCCGTCAAAGGCAGCCGCCACCAGCATATCAAGGTGTGGGCGGGATGTGGAAACCGCATTGGACCACTGTGGCAGGTAAAGGTGATCAAACTGTCCTTTTTCCATAAATTTTATTTCGTAGTTACAGTCCAGTGGTTGCAAACAATTCACATCCGGCAAAAAATATTCAGCCATAAAACAGACCTTATGATTATAATGTGCCAGCATTTCGTCCAGCTTATGCAGATGTGGTGTTTCAAAACAATGTTCCCGTGGATAGCTGTTTATATATTTTTCTGTAACTGAAAACAGTTCTTTGCTGGTTTGCGCCACAATATTGTTGCCATAGGTTACCATATCACACCGGAAAGGCAACGGCAGATATTTGCGGGCCGCTGGGTTAGGCTTTGATATAAAGACTTTGTTTTCAACGGATAAAAAATCTTCTGGCTTACAGCCAAAATCGATGGCTGACTGCTTCAGAGCAATATCAAGAATATCTTTATTTGTCATAATTCACCTGCGTAATTTGTCTTTTTGTAAACAGTATACCATTTAGGAGTTATTTATGGTATACTGTTTGTAACAAAATCGGAGGTGTTGTATGAAAATTTTTGTGGCAAGACACGGACAGACCCAATGGAATGCTGATAATAAGGTGTGCGGAAGAACTGATATTCCACTGACAGAGGTTGGTCTGCAACAAGCCGAAAAACTGGCAGATAACGCAGAGGGTAAAGATATAGATATAATTGTGGTATCCCCTATGATAAGGGCAAGACAGACTGCACAGGCTGTGGCCGACCGATATAACCTGCCGGTCGTAGTGGACGAAAGACTGATTGAGCAGGATTTTGGCATATACGAAGGCGTGGACAGAAAGCACCCTGGTTTTCTGGCCGGAAAAAGAAAATTCTGTACAAAACACCCTGGTGGCGAATCCATGATGCAGGTGGCACAGCGTGTTTACAACCGGTTGGACGACATAAGAAAGAATTACCCTGACAAAAATGTGCTGGTGGTTTGTCACGGCGGTGTGTGCAGAATAATACGTACATATTTTGAAGATATGGAGAACGAACAGTTCAGCACATATTCACCGGATAACGCCAGCCTTGTGGAATATGAAATCTGAAGCTTTAATATTTTCCCATATATAATTTATCTTATCTATATACATCAAAAGGCACCGCATAATTACGGTGCCTTTTGATGTATATGATTTTATTTTTTACCAAGTTCTATATTCTTTTCATTTGCATAGAAGACTGCATTTGCGGCGGCGGAGCGGAAAGCCGCATTTTCAAGTGTGGCAACACCAACTATTGTAGAACCACCTGGGGAGCAGACTGCATCTTTCAGAGCGTCAGGGTGACGGCCTGTTTCCAGTACCATTGCAGCAGCACCTTTTACAGCCTGGGCAGCATATCTGATGGCTTTGTCGCGTGGCAGACCACAGCGCACAGCGCCGTCAGCCAATGCATCAACAAACATATATGCAAAGGCAGGTGTACAGCCGGAAACTGCTGATGCAACATCAAGAATATGTTCTGTAACTCTTTCGATCAGACCACATTGGCTGAACATATTTTCCAGCTCTGCACACATTTCGTCTGTGGCAAGGCTGTTTTCAGCATAGATGTTCAGACCTTCGCCGATTTCGCTTGGTGTATTTGGCAACATACGGAAAACGGGCAAATCAAAACCATACTGCAGTGGAATTTCAGCCAAAGATTCAAGAGTAATACCTGCGGCAATAGAAAGAATCTTCTGCTGTATTCCGTTTTCCCTGGCTTCTCTCATGGCAGGAATAAGCAGTGCCTGCACATCACGCAGTTGCTGTGGTTTAACTGCCAGTACAATATATTCCGCTTCCTTGCAGGCATTATAAGCTGTTGCGGCAACACTGCAACCTGTTTTTTCAGCCAGAAATGCTGTTCTTTCTGTATTCAAATCAAAAATCACTACCTGCTGTGGGTCGATGGCTTTGCATATTCCCATAACAAGTGCACCACCCATATTACCTGCACCGATAAAAGCTATTTTTTTCATATTATCTCTCCCATGAATCAATTGATGTATATATTTTACCATTAAAAAAGACTGCAAACAATAGTCTGCAGTCTTTAATATTTATTTCATAGGGATATTACATATAGCTGATGACATTTCATCGCCATACTTATTGAAAAGTCTGATTTTGATACTGATGTTGTCATTCAACAGCTGATTTGCAGGAATTATTGTGGTAATCGCGCCATCTTCTTCTGTTTCAAAGTCCGCAAAATCAACTACATCACCTTCGTTGCCATCTTTTACAGAGAAAATAATTGACATTCCTTCTGTATAGCCTTCAATTTCGTAGTAAATATCAACATTTACGGCACTTTCGGATTTGCTGATTTCTCCTGGAGTAAAATCAGTAATTTTTACAGTAGCATCTGTCCCTGGCCGCCGTGGTTCTTCCACCGGAATATCCATCTGTGTTGCAGATATTTCTGTACCTGTTTCGTCATAGAGTTTATACCAGAAATTTACGCTGGCGGCATCTGCCGGCAGATTTGGGCCATCGATTACAAAAGTCACACTGTTGGAGTATGAATTTCTGCCTTCTTCATAGGCCGGCATTTTTCTTTCAAAAATCGGCTCGTCCACTCCATCAACAAAAGCCTGTGCCATTACATAGTCAGTTTCAAAAGTGTTGTATGTGGAATAATGGATTTCAACACCCATTTTTTCATTTGGGTTTATGGAGTCATGAAACCAGTTATCAATTTCCACATATGTAAAACCGCCGTCAGCTATATCAGGATCGTCTGTATAGTTTTCGTCCGGACCAATAGAAAAATCATCAGGTGCTACAGGTGCAGGTGGTGGTGCATCGCCTTCGTAAACACGCTGTGAAATAATTGTCTGCGGGTCTCCGTCCCCCCGACCGAATTCGATTGGTTTGCCGTAATATGTACCGTCTTCACCGCCAAGTACAAACCACTGGCTGTGACTGTCTGTAAGAGAGGTAATAGCTGTGCCGTCTGGAATATCTTCACCATCCGGTGCAACATTCAGTTTGTGCCGTGAATTATAGAACATAAGCACTATGTCATCGTAACCTTCAGGTACACGGACTGTCAGAGTATAATCCGCAACATAAACCACTTCCGGAAGCCATTGTTTGTTGCTGAATTCATCCCTGAGAATAACAACATCATATTCTGTGCCATCCATTGTCACAATCCATTCATTATCATCGTCGTCTATTATGCCTTCACCATTCATATCAGCATAAAGGATGTCAAAATACATACCCTTGTACCAGGCGTTGTCATCATCAAACAAAAATGTGGCTGTAACTGATTTTTCCACCATGCCATCGCCTGCAGGTGTTACTGTATAGTCTTTTATGTAGACATAGCCGTTTGTTTCAAGAGATGTATCCTGATAACATACTGTCTTGTACTTATATGCTTTGCCGATTCCCATAGGAGCATTTACAATGTTGAAAGGATACACAAGACCTGAATCTGTATCCACTTTATCGGGTGCGGCGCTGTCACCACTGCCGCAGGCAACAAGTGATATACACAGTGCAAATGCCAGTAAAATGCTTATAAGTTTTTTCATCATTATCCCCCATTTTCAAAAAGGTTTTATTGGTTTTATTATAAACCCAGACTGTTTATATTTCAACAAATTGTGAAATTTGTCCCCACACCCTTGACTTATGTCCGCAACAGGAGTACAGTTATGATATTGAATGAAATAAACAAACACAAAAAAAAGAGGGATAGGTTAATGAAAATAGCAGTTACATATGAAAATGGCATGGTTTTCCAGCATTTTGGCCGTACAAGTCAGTTTAAAGTGTACGAAGTTGTTGACGGCAAAATGGCTGATATGAAAGTGGTTAGCTCCGGTGGCAGTGGTCACGGTGCATTGGCCGGTGTGCTGAGCGCACTGGGTGTAGATGTACTGATTTGTGGCGGTATGGGCACAGGTGCAAAAAACGCAATGGCTGCTGCAGGTATCCAGGTAATCGGCGGCGTTCAGGGAGAGGCTGACCTGGCAGTAGCATCATATCTGGAAGGCAAACTGGCCTTTGACCCTGATTTCAAATGTGATCATCACGACCATCACCATGGTGAAGACCACGAATGCGGTGACAATGGCTGTGGCGACCACGACTGCAATCACTAAAAAAATAAAAGCATCGGAAATCCGATGCTTTTTTATTATAGTTATTTATATTCGCCCATCAGCAATGTAAGTGCGCGGATTGCGGCAATGCCGCAGATAATTGCAACATAAAGGGCCATTCCGCCAACAGACATATTCATTACGCTGGCAAAAATGCCAACAAAAATGAACACTGCCAGGGTGATAAAACTGCTAACTTTATACTGCAGTTCAACAGTTTCCCTTGCGTTGAATCCTGCCAGTGTTGCCATCAGAAGTGAGACACCCAGAAGAATAAGGGAATACATTTCTGCTGTTGCAGGAGCAATCAGAAAAAGAATTGCCAGAGTGGCGCAGAACACGGTCACTATAAGCAGTTTGCTTTTGATTTTGGAAGGCATAGCTGTTTCCTTTCATATACTGTAAAAAATCCCTTGGCCTGCAAGGGATTTTTTTATTTTACTGATTTGCAACAAGATTCTGTGCTACTTCAAATGCACGCTGAATCTGTGGGTCTGTTTCAACTGTAAGTGTGTAGAAATTCTGTTCCTGTGCTGTTTCCAGAACTTTTTCATAATCTGGTGCAATACCTGTGCCGTTGTAAACAGAAGAAGAAACCGGTGAGAGTGTGGCCACTGTGATTTCTACACCACTGCCATCTGGCAGGCGGTAAAGTTTCTGCAGGGAACCTTTGCCCATTGTAACTGTACCGACTGTTTTTGCACCTGCAATATCTTTTAACATAACTGAAAACATTTCGGCAGCATAGCCGGTGCCGCTGTTTGTAATAAGTACAACAGGTACTGAAACACCGTTTTTATCTGATGTGTAGAGCACTTTGCGTTCACCGTCATTGTAAACAGCGTACATTGTAGTGCCTTCTTTCAGCAGCACATCAGCAGCTGCTGCTGCGCTTTCAAAGTCTTTGGTTGAGTTGTTTCTCAGGTCAATTACCAGTGCCTTTACACCCTGGCTGATAAGATTGTTTGCGGCATAGTCCAATTCGGAAGCTGTTTTGGCAGAGAAACCTGATACCTTGATGTAGCCGTAGTCATTCTGTTTGGAATGGTCCACAGAAGGTGATTCGTAGGCTTTATGAGTGAGAGTTACAGAAGATTCTGTATTTTCATGGATATATGTGATATCTACAGTTTCGCCTGATACACCTGCCAGCATCTGCTGTGCTGTTTCCACAGACATATTGATGGTGCTCTGGCCATTGATGGCAGTGATTGTATCGTTTGCCACGATACCCTGCACGTCTGCTGGAGATTCTTTGTATACATTGTAAATCTTCATATAGCCGCTGTCTTCTCTTGATTTTACAAAGTCAACGCCTATACCGATAATTTTACCATCCAGTACCTGCTGGTATTCTGCAACTGCATCAGAGGAATAATATTTTGCTTCGGTATCGCCAAGACCTGCAACATAGCCGGCAGCCATGCTTTCCAGAACTTTTGTATCATCTACTGCTGTGTAAAAGTTCTGACGTACAGCCCGGTCAATATCAGATATTTTATCGTACATTACCTCTTTTTCGTTTACAGATGCAACTTTTGCTTCAAAAAGACGTGATGAAACAATCATTGTCAGACAGAATGTAACTGTCATAGCAACAAACATAATGGTAATTGCTGTGCTTAAAGTAATTTTCTTTTTCATAGTCCTCTATTCCCGGCTATTTTCTTGGGCGTGTGCCTGCAATATATGGTGCAGGATCCACGCAAGAGCCGCTAAGTCTGATTTCAAAATGAAGGTGCGGGCCTGTTGAGTTGCCTGTTGAACCTACATAGGCGATTGTCTGACCCTGGGAAACTGTCTGGCCCACGCTTACCGCTAATGATGAACAGTGGCCGTAAAGTGTGAAGTTATTTCCACCGTGGTCAACAATAACATAGTTACCGTAACCGGTTCTGCCATAGTGTGCCTTTGTAACAACACCGGTGTTGGAAGCAACTATAGGCTGGTTGTTGATATATGGCCATACGCCTTCTGTCCAGCCTGTAGAAATATCAATACCTGTGTGCCAGTCATATACGCCGTAGAGGGTACGGGCACCAAAGCCAGATGAAATGTAGCCGTTTGTAGGCACTGGCCATATCCATTCACCGCCTACAAAAGTTTCGTTTGAACTCTGGCCGAATTCTGCTTCCACAGCATTTTTGGCAGCCAGATATTCGGCATAAACTTCCCGCTGGGTTTCTTTTGCAGCTTCCTGTTTGGCTTCTGTTTCACTGAGTTTGTCATCCAGAGTTTTCATAAGGCCTGCCAGTTCGTTCTGCTTTGTTTCCAGTGTTCCCTGCTTTTCAACAAGGGCGTTAAGCCGTTCCTGAATGGCAACTTCTTCTTTTTCTATTTCTTTTTTCTGCAGATCCAGTTCTTTCAGCAGGTCTGTGTCGGCCACAGATATACGCTGGAGGGTGTCTGTAGCTGTGAGAAGCTGTGAAAAACTGTCTACTGCCAGAATTGTTGACAGTGTGCCGCCACTGCGCATGATATACATAGCGCGTAGTCTGTCTTTGAACAGTCTGTCAGTTTCGGCGATTTCTGTCTTTTTATCTTCAAGTTCCTGCTGTTTTGCCAGCAGGTCGTTGTTTGCTGTTTTAATATCAGAATTAAGAATGCTTATCTGTTTTTTTACAAGATCAATCTGTGTCTGTGCATTCTTTTTTTCTTTTTCCTGTTTGGAATGGGTGTCTTTCAGATTTGCAATTTCCTTGTTGATTTTATCAAGCCGCTCCTGAGCCGCCCGGTAATCTTCCTTTGTGCCAGCCGATGCAACGATAGGATGCAACAGACCTACACACAGAACACAGGCCATAAGGAAACAGAATGCATTTACAAAAAACTTTTTATTTTTCATATGCACTACTCCTTAAACCTTAAGATATTTTCTCATTGAGAAGGCACTGCCCATACCACCGATAAGCCAGCCAAAGCCTACAAAGCCTATAAGCATAACCGGCCAGATGGATGTAAACGGAACCATACACATACTGAGCATAGCAATAAAGCCTGTAGCCTGGGTGGTGATATAGTTAAACAGATACACATAGCCGCCTGCAACAACTGCAAAAGTTATAAGAGCTGAAATTGTACCGATAAGCAGACCCTCCACAATAAATGGCAGTCTGATAAAACCATTTGTAGCACCAACATATTTCATAATGCTGATTTCGCGTCTTCTTGCAAAAACTGTAAGGCGGATTGTATTGGAAATTACAACCATACTTACCATTACAAGGATTACAAGAATTGCAAGACCTGCATAGTATGTAACATTTTTAAGTGTGATAAGCACACCTGCCAGTTCTGTTGGTGTGGAAACATAGTCTACACCTTCAAAAGCTGAAAATTCCATAGAAACAGGCTCCAGACGGGTAAGATCATCAAGGTGAACCCTGAATGATGCTGGCAGAGGGTTGTTCTCCCCCTGGTAGCCAGACAGAAGTGATTCGTACCGGCCCATATATTCCATCTGTTCTTTCAGCGCTTCCTCTTTGGAAACAAATTTGAACTCTGCCACATCTTCATCTTTTTCAAGTGAAGAATTGATGGAGTTTATATTTTCAAGTGTTGCTTCGTCCTTCATATAGATAACCACTTCGTTCTGTGCACCAAGGTACTGAACAAAGCTGTTTACATTGAGGACAAGTGAGCCACAGATGCCCACAAGAATAAGGCAGGAAGTAACAACGCCTACAGAAGCCACGCTCATAAGGCGGTTGCCTTTAAAGTTGTTCCAACCTTGTCTGAACAGGTATTTGAAGCTGGAAAATTTCATATAGTGCCCACCTTTCCCACAGAGGTGTCTGATACAATAACACCTGAGCGCATTTCTATAGTTCTTCTGGCATAGCGGCGGGCCAGTTCATGTTCGTGGGTAACCACCAGCACAGTGGTGCCGGTTGAATTGATGGCCTTCAGCAGTTCCATAATTTCGATGGACAGCTGAGGGTCGATATTGCCTGTAGGTTCGTCAGCAATAACCAGGTCTGGGTTGTGCACAAGTGCGCGGGCCAGGGCAACACGCTGCTGTTCACCACCGGAAAGCTGGGCAGGAAGCTTGTCCCGTTTGCCTGCAAGGCCTACAAGGTTGAGTATGTATGGTACTCTTCTTTTTATTTCTTTTTCATCTATATTTGTAACACGCATGGCAAATGCAATGTTTTCATAGGCTGTAAGGTTTGGTATAAGGCGAAAATCCTGGAAAACCACACCAAGTGTTCGGCGCATATATGGAATATCCCTTTCCTTGATTTTGGAAAGGTTGTATCCGTTTACAATAACTTCGCCTTTTGTAGCCTTTTCTTCACGAAGCATAAGTTTGAGAAATGTACTTTTGCCTGCGCCGGAATGGCCCAGTACAAAGACGAACTCGCCTTTGTCTATATGTACATTTACATCTTTCAAGGCTACTATTTTAGGGTCATAAACCTTGGTAACATTTTTAAAATCTATCATCTGTAATCCCCAATAGTTACTTTTCTTTATTTCTTATCTCAAAGACAAACCGCCCCTATATGTAGCGGGTGTACATTTAAGGGCGGAATAAATTAGAATTTTTCCTGACTTGACTGCAGATATTTTTTAACCATCAAAGCAACTTTGAACACGATAGCATCGTCAAATTCCCTTAAATCCAGACCTGTAATCTTTCTGATTTTTTCAAGGCGGTAAACAAGTGTGTTTCTGTGTACAAAGAGACCGCGGGAAGTTTCACTTACATTCAGGTTGTTTTCAAAGAAACTCTGGATTGTGAACAGTGTTTCCTGGTCAAGGCTGTCGATAGAGCCCTGTTTGAATACTTCTTTCAGGAACATTTCACACAGAGTAGTTGGCAACTGGTATATGAGACGGGCAATGCCCAGGTTTTCATAGTTAACCACAGTTCTTTCAATATCAAACACTTTACCAACTTCAAGTGCAATCTGTGCTTCTTTGAAAGAAGAAGCCAGGTCTTTGATATTTGTAACCTGTGTACCAATACCAACTGAAGCTTTGATGTAGTATTCCACATTGAGTGTGTCTACAATGGAAGCTGCCAGTTTTTCGATATCTTTTGTTTCAATACCTTTTTTCAGTTCCTTGATAAGTACTGTATCATTTTCACTGGTTTCAAAAACAAAGTCTTTCTGTTTGTCTGGGAAAAGATTCTGCACCACGTCAAATGTGGACATATCTTTTGACTGATCAACACGTATGATAAGAACAACTCTTGGGATATCTGTTACAAAATGCATTTCTCTTGCCTTTGCGTAGATATCGCCAGGCATAATGTTGTCCATAACAACATTTTTGATAAAATTCAGTCTGTCGAATTTTTCATCGTGGAACTGTTTGAGGCTCTGCAATGAAATTGAAACAACAGATGCAAATTTATCTGCCATATCATCTGTGCCTTCTACAAAAACATAGAAGTCATTTCTTTTTGAATTTGTAAAACCTTTAAATGTATATCCGTTGCGGATAAAAGAAGCGCTGTTAGACATTCTTTCTGCCTGAACACCGTCTTTGATGCTGTCTATCTGATTTAACTCGCTGCAAGCGACTACAACGCCCATTTCATCAGTAACACCAATTACTCTGCCGATGGTGTCTTTCATCTGATAAATAACGCCCTG
This sequence comes from Oscillospiraceae bacterium, assembly GCA_017555565.1. Taxonomy (GTDB): domain Bacteria; phylum Bacillota; class Clostridia; order Oscillospirales; family Ruminococcaceae; genus RGIG3102. The sequence continues at coordinate 3,872 of JAFZGF010000075.1, read as the reverse complement.
GAACATCCTGTTTGACATACTTTACTCCTAAAATAAATAATCTGTTGTTATTTTATACAACAGTTACAACTAATCATTTATATTTTACACAATAGATTTATAAAATGCAACATTTTTTTACAATTTTTATCACTTTTTTATGTGCAAAACAGCAAATGGCATGTTAAACAGCGATATTATTATTGTAAAATATAAATGTGTTGCTTTTTTTAATTTTCTGTAAACATATCTTTGGTAATTTCTGACAGTTGTTCCGGTGTAAGTTTTATGTATTCACCGGGCTGTAAATCATCCGGCATATCAAGATATCCGATGGTTGTTCTGTGGAGAGTGTTTACACCGATGTCAAACACACCCAGCATACGCTTTATCTGATGGTAAACACCCTGATGCAGTATTATTTTAGCTGTATATCCATCATCATATGGGATAATTGTGGCGCTTTTCATAAGCTGGCCATCTGCAAGGGTTACGCCGTCTTTAAAAGCCTGTACCACTTCATCTGTGACAGGGCTGTCCACAGTTACGATATATGTTTTTGGCACATGATGTTTTGGTGACAGTATGTCGTGGGCAAACTGGCCATCGTCTGTAATCAGCACAAAGCCGGTGCTGGTTTTGTCCAGGCGGCCTGCCGGAAACAGATTTCTGCGTGGAAATTCGTCCTTTACCAGGTCAATAACTGTAACATCATTTTTGTCTGCAGAAGCACTTACAACACCTTCCGGTTTGTTCAGCATTATATAAACAAACTGTTCGTGGGTAAGGGCTTTGCCATTGACCTTTACTTCGTCTGTTTCTGTGTCTATTTTTATATCGGATTTTTTCACTGCCTGTCCGTTTACTGTAACAGCAGATTTTGAAATCAGTTTTTTTGCATCAGCGCGTGAAACTGCCATTGATTCACTGATAAACTTGTCCAGTCGTGTCTGCATAATTTTTCCTTTTCATTGGTTGCAGGCGGACTTTTGTCCGCCCGTTTTTGTATAATATTTTATTTTACCATAATATTTGCTTTTATTCCAGTACATCTGTTCCCCGGATCTGCTTTGCAAGGGGATGTGCCGTGCCGTCCGGCTGCTGGATAATATATGCGCCTATAAGTTTGTTTTTTCTTACCAGCAATGCAGCAACGGCTGTTTTCCCCTCTACATCATAGTCAACAATATCAAAAGTCCATTTGTTTACTCTGTCATTTTTGTGTTTTTCAAGAGAAAGTCCATCGGTATGCATTATTTTTTCGTTGAAATTTTCAAATTCCGCATCAAATCTTTTGGGTATTTTAACTTCTTTTACCTGGGCTGACTGCAAATCCACCGTGTATCCTTTTGCAAGGATATAGTCTGCCATCTGCTGTGTGGTTTTCATCTCAAAATCCTGCCTTGAAAAAGCGGCTGTTTCCCGGTCTTTAAAAATAAAGTTTTTTACAGCTGTTGCCCCTGCCCGCAACATACATACTGCCAACACCAATGCAAGACCTTTGATGCCGCTTTTCCTATTCAATGTAAGCACAAACATTTTTATCCCCCTTGATTATGTCCGTTTATTTCTTTTTTGTTTATTAATTGTTATGCCGGCAGAAAATAAATTATCACCGCTCTTTTAATTTTTTATAAATGTGTTACAATATAAACAGAACTGTGAGGTGTATGAAAAATGGTACTGTGTTTTGACATAGGAAATACAGAAATTGATGTAGCTGTTTTTGAAAAGGATGTACTGGTAAAATACTTCAATATCCCATATCAGAAAGAGCAAAGTTGCTGGACATATCTGGGCGGCATTCTGAAAGCGCTTAAAGCAAACGATATAAAGCCTGAAGAAGTGGAAGGCAGTATTCTGTGCAGCGTAGTGGCTAATTCTACCCAGGGTGTGTATGAAGCTATGGAAATAGCTTTCAGCCACAAGCCAGTATTGTTTGAAAACAATCCGGAAATCACCGACATCGATATAAAAACAGATGATCCTGGTGAAGTTGGGCTGGACATCATTGCAGGCTGTATGACTGTAAAAGAAAAATACACACTGCCTGCTGTGGTGGTGGATATGGGCACAGGTACAACATTGACAGCTATGGACAAAGACGGCAGTATTATGGGTGTAAGTATTGTTCCGGGCATACTTATTGCACTCCAGGCACTGAATGCCCGAACAGGCCTGCCTATAGACGAAAGTCTGACTGCACCTGCAAAAGTAATAGGCACAAACACTGCTGACAGTATCGCCAGTGGTGTAGTGTTTGGCAATGCATTTATGATGGATGGTATGATTTCTGCTTTTGAAAAGGAAATGGGCACCCAATGCAATGTTTATTGCACAGGCGGCGGGTCAAAATATGTAATGCCATTTTGTCAGCACCCACATATTATCAATGAAAATCTTTTGCTGGAAGGTTTGTATATCTACTATAAAAACCACAAAGGTATTTAACGGTATTTGCAAAAAATACTGAATTATGTATAATATAAAAAGCAACATATAGAAGGAGATTTTATTATGGTAGTTATTACTATGGATACAGGCGAAGTTATCAAACTGGAACTTTACCCTGAAATCGCACCAAAAACTGTAGAAAACTTTGAAAAACTGGTTAAAGACGGCTTTTACAATGGTCTGACATTCCACAGAATTATCCGTGGCTTTATGATCCAGGGCGGTTGTCCAAAAGGCAACGGCACAGGCGGTCCAGGCTGGCAGATCAAAGGCGAATTTGCGGCAAACGGCTGGAAAAATGACCTGAAACACACAAGAGGCGTTATCTCTATGGCAAGAGCAGGCCACCCAGACTCAGCAGGCAGCCAGTTCTTTATCATGCACGAAGATGCACCACATCTTGACGGTCAGTACGCAGCTTTCGGTAAAGTTGTTGAAGGTATGGATGTTGTTGACAGAATCGCAGCAGTAAGAACACTGTGGGGCGACAGACCAATGCAGCCAGTTGTAATGCAGTCTGTTGTTATTGAATAATAAACTGAATAAAAATAGGTCGTGTATCAGATGATACACGACTTTTTTATTTGTGCTGAATTGTAATTTTGACTGTTGGATAAATTGGAATTTATCGACCTGCTATGTTTTTTCCAACTACATAAACACCAGCCAGCATTTCAGCGATTGATATTCCTAATAGAAGTCCAGAGAAAAAGTCTTTTATATTGGAACCACCCAAGGTATAAGAGAGCGCCTGTAAGGCAATTCCCATCACGATAAGCAAGATTCCATAGAGCAAGTTTTTTTGTTTTTCCAAATCCTGCGTTCTTTTCAATAAATCCATAATTTGCTCTTCATCATATGTGCGAACGCTTTTCTCTTCCGACGCTTCGCCATCCATCAGCTCCGCAATTGTGACTCCCAATTCTTCACATAAGATTTTTACGACAGAGTAATCGGGCATGCATTTACCTGTTTCCCATTTTGAAACTGTCTTATTGGATACTCCAAGCTTTTCTGCCAACTGCTCTTGTGTAAAGTTTTTCTCTTTTCTCTTATGTGCTATAAACTTTCCTGTTGTTAGTTGGTTCATTTTTGTTGCCTCCATTTGTTGTTTATGGCAAAAGTATATCTCATTGGATGCAAAAACTACATCCCTCATTGGGAGAATATGCGTGGAATTGCTGATTGCACCTACAAATTGGAATTTTTCTAACTGGTTGATAAATTAAAATTCACAATCAAATTCTTTTATTTCGATATAATCTGCTTAAAGGTTGTTTGCAATATTCTTTTCTTCTTTTAAAAGGCCATACATCGCTCTGTCATTGTTCCAGATTATATTATTTTTTAAAGCTATTGCATAATCATTAAATTGTTCTTTTCTGCTTCTGTAAATTGAATTATAAATAGTAATTTGTTTTCCATTTTCCATAGCTCTG
>JAFZGF010000074.1 GCA_017555565.1 Oscillospiraceae bacterium | reverse complement strand
GTGTACTGCCTGGGCTGTGATGTATTCGCGTCTACTGTTTATTCCACGCCGGTTAAATCAAATGGTGGTATAAAGCTTTCGCTGGCGGATTCGCCCTCCTGCAGAAAACCGTTTTCCACGCCGATTTCCACGGCATAACCCACCACTTCGTCATATTCCTCTGCGGTGATTTTTCTGTTTATTTCAGGGTAATCACCCAGGTCGGTGCACGGTGTGTACTGGCTCATTATACTGATGAAAATACCATCACCATAGCGGTTATACAGATATTCCACCGCATTTTTTGCCCGTTGTACCTGCCCCGGCAAAACCAGATGGCGCACGATTACACCTTTCTGGATAATACCCTCGTCATCGAATACGCATTCAGGCTGCTGTTTTACCATTTCATCAATGGCATCCTTTGCAAAAGGCACATAATCCTTTTAATATCTGACAGTTTCAATTTGAATATATACAAAAAACAACCCCGATTTTGCTTAAAAAATCAGGGTTGTCGGCTAAGCTGATACAGCCCGCATATGCTGTGCAGGATGTAAGTATTTTTATCAGGATTACTAAGTGTGAACTTTCACCATAACCATCAGTGCATCAGCGAGGCTTTTTAATACGGTTAAGTTTTTTGTTTATATCCAGCAACTCTTCCTTTGTAAAAGTTACATTTCGCATACCAAGCATACTTGTAAAACGAAGAACGGTAAAATTGCCTATCATATTCATAAGACTGCTGTCTGCTTTAGGTGTGCTGCCTTTTTTCTTTTTTGCTTTTGGTTTGGTTTTATCTTTTGGACCGCTTTGTTTTTTTGCAAGAACAAGGAACAGGCCCATAAACCATATCTTACCTCTTAAAGTTTTTGTTATGTCACCTATCTTGTCATTAAGCGAAAATCTTCCTTCAATTTCGGTAACGTCAAACCAGTTGAGCACAGCACCCTTTTCCCGCAGGATATAATCCTGATTGAATTTTTCAACCCTGTGGATTTCGCTGTGGTCTGTACATTCACCTGCAACAGCTTTTAAATTTGTTACATCCACTGTGTTTGGTACATTGAAATAGAAGAAATGCACATCACTGGTCTGTCTGCCAAGTGACACACCGTTTGCAAACATTTCCACCTCCGGCTGATTGGAGTAGACAGTAACCTTTGTTGTTTCTTCAACTCTGTCCACATATCGCTTGCCGCAGATGTGCACAAAAGGTTCATCGCTGAGCCATGCCTTGTATGCGTAGAAAGAGTCTTTTTTATATTTACGGTCAATGGTAACAAGCCCTTTGTGGTTCTGGCCGTTTTCACCGCCTTCGTTGCGGGCATCAGCACCGAAGTCAAACATATTCCACACATGTGTTGCCCACAGATAATTACGGGTAAACAGCTGTTTGATAAGTTCCTCGTGGTAATATGCCTGATATTCTTCGGTATAGTCGCCGCTTTCAGGATTTGATGTGTGCCAGTTCAAAGCTTCACAACCGTATTCAGATACACCGATAGGGGTGTCTGGATATTTTTTATGGAAGTTGTCAAACCAAGGACCGTATTCATTTACAGAACCGCCATACCAGCCAAAATAGTGGTTGTAGGACACAATATCAGGGATATGCACATATTCCTCGTCTATGCCGCACATGGAAATTGCCGCAATTACAGTAGGGCGTGTGCTGTCCATCTGATGACACAGGTCATTGAGTATTTTATGGTTTTCTATAAGATCGGGGTCTTTTGCACCATCCATTGTAATTTCGTTGGACAATCCCCACACAACTATGGATGGGTGGTTATAGTTCTGAACTATGAGTTCTTTCATCTGACTGATTGTGTTTTCTCTGCCATCAGCCATATGACGTGAAATATACGGAATTTCTGCCCACAGAACCATACCTTTTTCATCACACAGGTCATAGAAATACTGGTCGTGCTGATAGTGAGCAAGCCTTATGGTATTTGCACCCATTTCGCAGATAAGTTCCATATCTTCGTCGTGGTCTTCTCTGGACAAAGCATTGCCTTTACCCCATCTGTCCTGATGGCGGGAAACACCGCGCAGCGGATATTCTTCACCATTGAGGATAAAACCATTTTCGGGATGAATTTCAAAACTGCGGCAGCCAAAACGGGATGATACGCAGTCCTTTTCTCCTTCTCCTGCAATTTTTACTGTGGCTGTATACAGATACGGGTCTTTTGTGCCGTGCCATAAATGAGGATTTGCTATTGTAAATACTTCCTCGGTATTTTTTGATGTTCTGCTTTCAACAGCATTTCCTTCTCCGTCACAGATTTCATAAACCAGAGTATCTGTATCGGACAGATTTTTTACAAACACTTCCACCTTTACTTCTGCTGTGCCGTCAGCCACGACAGGTGTTATTTTAAGGCCTTTTCCGCCAAAATATTCAAGGTCAAAATGTACTTTGTCAACTCCAATTATATTTACATCACGGTATAAACCGCCATAGAATGTAAAATCGGCAGTCTGCGGATATACACATTCGTTCGCGGAGTTATCTACCACAACAGCAATTTTGTTTTTTTCTTTTATCTTTTCGGTGATATCTGCGCGCCATACAGAATATCCGCCATGATGTACTGCAATCTTTTCGTCATTTACAAATAAAGCTGCAGAAGAGTTTGCACCGTTGATTTCAATGTAATATCTGTCATTTAAAGGCAAATCTGTCCTGTCAAATTCCTTGCAATATACACAACTGCCTCTGAAATAATCGTTGCCGCCGTCCTGTCCGTCAACTGCATTCCAGGTATGAGGCAAAGTTATTCTTTCCGCCTCTGCAGAAATATTTACAACATCTGCCGAATTTTTTACAAACAGCCAGTTTTCATTAAAATTTATGATATTTCTCATAAGCTTCTCCAAATATTATAAAAAGGCACCTCACTGGTGCCTTTTCATAGTTTTTACATTATGTTTAAACACCTTTAGCTTTTCTTGCTTTAAGAATTTCTACATTTTCCAGAACCTTTTTCTTGTTAAGATTATATATGAAAACAAGGCTTAAACCAACTATAATATAAAGCACACCCGGAATAACTGTTGCAATTGCATAGATACCGCTGTTTACAGCTTCAATCTGTGATGGTGCGCCTTCCACATAGCCAATCCAGGCAATGGACCATCCGCCAAGAGCACTTGCAATAGCCTGACCGATTTTACGGCTGAACGAACAAACCGCATAGATTGTACCGTCTTCACGACTGTGTGTGCGCACTTCCTGGTCATCGATAATATCAGTAATAAACGCCCAGATAATAAGATTGAAAAGACCAAAGCCAAGAGAACCTACAATGCTTATACCAACATACAGCCACATATTTGTTGTCTGCATAAAGTAAAGGGAAAGATAAGCTGCAGCACCCATAACAGATGCAATTATACCGATTTCTTTTTTACCCACTTTATTGGAAAGCGGAACTGCCAGTGGAGCAAGCAGCAATGCCGGTGCAAAGCCTGCCGCATTCATAACTGTAAGGCCCATTGTGTTTTTAAAGTAGTCTTTAAAGATATAGTTGCTGATAGACTGGTTCATCATCTGTGCGCCAAGGAAGCAGATGTAAACAATTACAATACCAACAAGAGCACGATTGTTAAGCAAAGCTTTCAATGTATCTTTAAAAGAAACCTGCTCTGCTTTTTCAACAACTTCCACGCGTTCTGTACACATAAAGTAACAGATGATATAGCAGGCTGCTGCCACTATACCAAGGATACCTGCAAGAATTGGAAATGCCGCACCGTTTACAACTTTTGAGCCGTCAGCCAGAGTTGTGTAAAGGAACATTGGCATAACAACACCAATAAGCACCTGTGGAATAAGGGAACCAACGCCGCGGAATGTGGAAAGTGCTGCACGGTGGCTTGCTTCTGTACTCATTACAGAGGCCATAGAACCATAAGGAATATTGATTGCTGTATAGCAAACACTGCCCCACAGAAGATATGTAACAAACATATAAACTATGCGCAGTGTCATTGGAGCCGCAGACACAGGTGTCTGATACATCAGAAAGCTTGCCAGTGCAACAGGTCCGCAGGCACGAAGCAACCATGGTTTGAATTTGCCGTTTTTAGTTGCTTTTGTTCTGTCTGCAATTCTGCCCATAGCAGTATCAGTAAATGCATCAACAACACGGGAAACAAGGAACATTGTACCAACAAGTGCTGCATTTATGCCAAGAACATCGGTATAAAAAACCTGCAGATACAAACTTGCAAAGATAAATGTAAGATCGTTGGCTACGTTACCAACCATATAACCCACTTTATCTCTCCATCCAAAAGGACGGATAAGTGATAAATTTGCCATAATAATAACCTCCTGTTATTTGATAACAATAGTATGTAATTATAGTATATAAAATACAAAAAATAAACTCTTGTATATTTGTAACAAAAATGTTATTTTTGTAATCAAATGAAGGGGGTGGCATTTTGGACAGGGATTTTGAATATATCTGCCGTTCTGTCGGTGCGCTGTCGGGTATACCGGTGCGTTTATACAATAATGGAGAAGAGCAAATGTTTTATTCTATGGTTAAACTGCCGGTAGACCCTATGGTTGCCTATAAAAAAGAAATTCTGGCCATAGATGACGAGGTCGGTTATTTTGCAACATCAAACCTGAACTACTATGGCGTGTTCACCTCCGGATGCCGAAAAATCATTATCGGCCCGACAAGACTTGTGCCCAACAGTCTGCAGGAACTGCACGATATGGCATTT
>JAFZGF010000073.1 GCA_017555565.1 Oscillospiraceae bacterium | reverse complement strand
GTGGCGTGACTGGAGTTCAGACGTGTGCTCTTCCGATCTATGGCCAGCCTTTCTCTGTGTATGTCGTTAATCTAATTATATCTCGTCTGTTGTATTTATTCCTCCATGATCTCCAAAATCAAGTCTACGCAAAAATAAGTAAACTAATCGTAGAGTACAGATATAGGGGCGACTAAACTATGCGTCGGTTGAAAAAACTGCGCTATCACAGTAAAATATAAATGAATTAGGAGGTGACTCATGTGGACGCAAAAAAATTTGGCTCATTTATTGCTACAGTACGCAAAGAAAATAATCTGACACAACTTGACTTGGCTAATAAGCTTCATGTTACCGATAAAGCGGTAAGTAAATGGGAACGAGGTGTGGGATTGCCCGACATCAACACCCTTGAACCGCTCGCAGATGCTTTGGGAGTTAGTGTGTTGGAGATTATGAGATCTGAAAAAATCTTTGATGCTGAAGTGACCTCAAGTGATGCTGCTACTGCTTTGGTTGATACTTTTGAACTGGTTAAAATTCAGCGTAGAACAGAGAGAAAGTCTATTTTAAGAATTGCAGGAAGTATTGCCGCCGTACTGTTTATGATATTCCTAATTGATGGTATGGGCTGGATGGTTTTTTTAATGACATACCTTCCTATTATCTTCTTGTTTGGAGCTGTAGCGCTTGCTATTTATGGCTTTTGGCGCAGGAAAAATCAGTTACCGTGTACGCAATCATTCTTTTTTGCCATTCTCATGGTTTTAATCCCTATTGCAATCGTCGTATTGCTGTTTGTTGCCGGTGTACTGGGGCTTGGCCCCGTGCCAAACTAAATTCTTTATCAATAATGTGACAAAGTTACCGCCTACAAGGAAAATCCTGTAGACGGTAATTTTGTTTGGAGTTTCTTTATTCTTCTATTACCTCTAACATCATTCGTGCGCCAAGCTTAAAGCCATTCTGAAAGATCAAACAGTCTGTATTGGTTTGATGCTCTCGCACACAATCGCTATATTTCTCAAACAGTTCTTTCTGTTCGTCTGTCATGGTGGCTTTGAGCTTTTCTTCGTTTCTGCAAATCAGTTCCAGTAGCTTTTTGTATTCCTTGCAAGAGGATGTGTCATACTCGGTTGGTTCGATATTGCCGTACCAAAATTCTTCGAGGATTCTCATACCGCATCCTCCTCATAAACCAGTTCAGGGAGGATGATTTCCTCTGCCTGTGCTTTTAGGCTATTCATGTGAGCCACCCATGCAAGCTGCTGTGTTGCTTTGTCTGGTGCTGGATTCCTCGCCAACAGTTCATCCATCAGCAACTCCATTCGCAGGTCACAGGTCTGCTGTACTTCCCACAGATGCGGGAACAGGGTTTCTGCCAAGACCATATCATTAAAAAGCATTGGCTTGTTCTTCTCTAAGAACGCTCTGCGCATTCTTCCATATTTGCTAAGGGACTGTGTTCCCGTGTGTGTCAATCTGATGTCAGGGATATAGTAATCACCGCATTGGGTATAAGTTAAGTTCTGAGCCATAATCGCACCTCCAATCAATCTGCTGTTTTCACTTAGATTGTACTGGATGGAACAGGAAAAGGGAAGTTTGTCGCATACACAAATGAGCGATACCTGGTCATTCAAACCAAGTATCGCTCATTATATTTTTTGCTAACCTCGACTGCCAGATGCCATAATCATTGAAAATTTGTTGTTTCCTGTATTATGGGCACCCAGCATTACCGATGGCTTTTAATTATTTATAAAGTAAAAATTCTTCTGGAATTACATTGTAAACTATGCTTTCAATATAATCATAAGAGAATTTATTGTCGTGTGGCTTAACCCCGTGCTTTGCGGCTAATTCTGGCGTATAATCCCATAACAAATAGTTTCTGACATTGGAATAGTTATAATCATAATGCGTGATTGTAGGCACAAAATAAGGGCTTACAACAGATATTGCTTCTGTTCCATTTTCATCATAACTTTTAACAATATTGAACTGGAATAATCCTCCCAGCATATTGTTAGCCCGTGACTGTGCTGAAACAAAATTACCCAAAGAATAACAGATAAGTGTTTTGTTGTCATTTTCATTGGTACGCCATTCTACAGTCTGAATAACGTGTGGGTGAGTACCTATTATAACATCAACCCCGATTTTATTTAGATGATCTGCTACATATTTCTGATAGTCATTTACATTATTGGTATCTTCCCAGCCCCAATGGCAGGATACGATTACTATATCGGAATTTTCTTTTGCTATAGCAACCTGTCTGTCGATTGTGTCGAAATCATCACAGTTAATGATATAAGGAGAAGTATCATCATAGATTGAGATGCCGTTTGTACCGTAGGTATATGCAAGGAAAGCCATTTTGATATTATTGACAGTAAGATATTTTATATCTTTGCTGTCATCACCAGTGTAGAAACCTACATTAACCACATCTTTATTGTTCCAGTATTCAAGGCTGGATTTTATGCCTTTAACACCTTTATCATAAGAGTGATTGTTTGATGTTCCTATGACATCAAAACCCATATCCAGTACTTTTTCTCCCATTTCAATCGGTGTAGAAAATTGTGGGTAATGCGATGGTGCATAGGCGTCGTTTACCAGAGTTTCCTGATTGATAAACCGCACATCAAATTTATCAAAATAATCTTCGGTATTTTCATATACATAATCAAAATCATACCCGCCATCTATACTACGGTTTGCAGCCTGCATAAAGATAACGCCGTGTATAAGATTATCGCCTGCAGCAACGAAACTAACCACATCAGCAGGTCTGGCAGTTGGTGAAGGAGAAGGGGTAACATCAACGTTTACGGGTTCAGAATTGGATTTACAAGCGGTCATACTGCACATAACTGTACACGCTAAAATACAGGATAGAAAACTCTTTATATATTTTTTCATATAAAACCTCTGTGCTAAATAATATATGTATTTTACATCAAATCAAATACTATTTAAACCCTTGAAAAATATATGACTTTATAATATAATTAATTAGTTATATTTAATCCAATTAATTATTAGAGGAAACACAGATGAGTAAAACATTAATGAATAAAAGTGATTACTTCTTTAATCTGCCTCAGGAACAGATTGCACAGACACCGGCTATTCCACGTGACAGCTGTAAAATGCTGTGTGTAGACAAGAGCAATCCTTTTGAATATAAAGATAAAGTTTTCAGCGATATATATGATATGCTTAATCCTGGTGATGTTCTGGTGCTGAACAACTCCAAAGTTTTGCCAGCAAGACTTTATGGTGCTAAAACTACAGGTGCAGCTTGCGAATTTCTTATGCTTAAACAGGTTCAGCAGGATGTATGGGAATGTATGGCACGTCCAGGCAAACGTCTTCAGTCGGGCCATGTGGTTGTTTTTGGCAGAGGTGTTCTTAAAGGGGAAATCCTGCAGTCTCTTGAAAATGGTAATAAACTGGTAAAATTTACCTATGATACACAGACTTTGTTTGAAGCACTTGATATAGTTGGTAAACTTCCGCTGCCTCATTATATCACTGAAGAATTGAAGGACGGCAGTCTTTATCAGACTGAATATGCAAAAATTCTCGGTTCAGCGGCTGCTCCAACAGCAGGTCTTCATTTTACAAAAGAACTGATGGACAGACTTATAGAAAAAGGTGTAATTATCAAATATATTACACTCCACGTAGGTATAGGCACTTTCAGACCTGTTAAGACTGATAATATTCTTGAACACGAGATGCACAGTGAGTGGTTTGAAATTCCTGAAGACACAGCAGAAGAAATTACAAAAGCAAAAAAAGAGGGCAGAAGAGTTATTTCTGTTGGTACAACAAGTACACGTACCCTTGAATCCTGTTGGAAAGCCAACGGCTGTATAAAAGCTTGTAGTATGGATACAAATATTTTTATCTATCCTGGCTATGAATTCGGTGTAATTGATGGGCTTATCACAAACTTCCATCTGCCAGAAAGTACACTTATTATGCTTGTAAGTGCTTTTGCAGGTTATGACAACACAATGAAAGCCTATGAACATGCTGTTGATGAAAAATATCGTTTCTACAGCTTTGGCGATGCGATGTTTATTTACTAAGAGGTTAAAAAATGTATAAATTAATAAAAAATATTGGCACTGCCAGACGCGGTGAGTTCACAACTGTTCACGGCAAGGTACAGACTCCTGCGTTTATGAATGTAGCTACAGCTGGTGCTATCAAAGGTGCGCTGTCTGCCCAGGACCTGGAAGATATCCGCTGCCAGGTAATGCTTAGCAACACATATCATCTTCATCTTAGACCAACTGATAAAGTGGTAAAACAGATGGGTGGTCTTCACAAATTTACAACATGGAAAAAACCTATCCTTACAGACTCAGGTGGTTTCCAGGTTTTCTCACTTGCCAGCCTTAGAAAAATCAAAGAAGAAGGCGTAACTTTTGCTTCTCATATAGATGGCCACAGAATTTTTATGGGGCCTGAAGAAAGTATGCAGATTCAGTCAAATCTTGGTTCTACAATTGCTATGGCTTTTGATGAATGTATCGAAAACCCAGCTGAGTATAATTACACAAAACAGTCCGTAGAAAGAACTGTACGTTGGCTGGAAAGATGTAAAACAGAAATGAACAGACTTAACAGCCTTGACGATACAATAAACAAAAATCAGATGCTGTTTGGTATAAACCAGGGTAGTTGCTACGATGATATCCGTACTGATCATATGAAAAGAATTGCTGATCTTGATCTTGATGGCTATGCTATCGGTGGTCTTGCTGTTGGTGAAACAAAAGAAGAAATGTATCATGTTATTTCTGTAGTAGAAGAACATATGCCAAAAGATAAGATCCGTTATCTTATGGGTGTTGGTACACCAGGCAATATTCTTGAAGCAGTTCATCGTGGTGTTGATCTGTTTGACTGTGTAATGCCATCAAGAAATGCCAGACACGGTCATCTCAACACATGGAACGGTATCATCAATATTAAAAATGCAAAATACCGGACAGATGATTCTCCACTGGATCCGGAATGCGACTGCCCAGTATGCCGCACTTATTCCAGAGCATATCTCAGACATCTGTTCAAAGCAGAAGAAATGCTTGGTATGCGTCTGTGTGTAATGCATAATCTCTATTTTTACAACAACCTTATGGAAAAAATTAGAGATGCTATGGACAATGGTACATTTGAAGAATTCTACAGAAAATATGTAGATTTGCTGGATAAACGTATTTAAATATTGCATTATTATGAAAAATATGTTATATTATACTTTAGTTTATTAGGAGGTAAAAACCCATGTACTTTTTATTAGAAGCTGCTGCAACTGAATCTCTGTTTTCAGTTCTTATGGCTAATACAATGCCATTCGTTGTAGTTCTTGGTGTTATGTATTTCATGCTTATCTCTCCACAGAAAAAGAGAGAAAAAAGAATGCAGGATATGCGTAACTCTCTGGAAATCGGTGATGGCGTAATTACAGCTGGCGGTATCGTAGGCAGAGTTATCAGCATCAAAGAAGATACACTTGTTATCGAATCTGCTTCTTCTAAACTGCGCATCAAAAGATGGGCTGTTTCTGAAGTTGAAAAACTTGATGCTTAATCATCAGAAAATTTTGGTATAAAATTACACCCCTATGAATAGGATTTACTATTCAATGGGGGTGTTTTTTTGTTACAGAAAATATTAATTTCAGCCAAACCCTGGCAAAAGAATATAGCGAATATTATTTTATATATTATGGTATGTATATCAACAATAACTTTTCTTCTTTGTATTGCGGCTTTCACAATAGTAAGAATTGATACGCCTGATTATATTCTTGTGCCACTTACCACACTGTTACTTACAGTAGCGTCATTTCTGGATGCATTTCTTTTAGGTAAGATTTACAAGGAAAAAGGGGTTGCAATAGGTGTTTCTGTAGGGTGTGTGTTTATCTGTATTATTACTGCAATATCTCTTTATTATGGTATTTTCAGCTTATCAAACATATATATTACAAAGCTTGGAGCTGTGCTTCGGGCAGGGGCTTTGGGTGGAATATCCGGTGTTAATTTTTAAAACTCTTTTAAGAAATTAAGCTGTGTTTTTTCGTAACAGTATCCCAGGTGCTTATAGAACCGATGAGCACCTGTTCGGATATCATGGCTTAAAACCTTTACGCCGCACCGTCCAGTTTCTATAGCCCACTTTTCTACAGCATTCATTAATGCAGTACCAATTTTTAAATGTTGATATTTTTCTTTTACAGCAAGGCTTATAATATCTTTTAAAACTTCAGAATATAAACTATTATAATCTTCTGCGTGTATGAACCCGACAGGCTGATTATTGTATTCAGCTATCAGAATAATGTCACTATCTTTGTTACTAAGTTTTTCAAGATTCTTTTTTATAATAGCAGGGGAGTTGTCATACCCCATACTGTCTTTTATTATTTCAGCAATAGCAAAACAGTCATCTGGTACTGCTGTTCTGATTGATATACTCATTTCAACCTCCGGAATTTAAATATTATGATATACAAGAAAAATAAATTTAGAATATATGGAATTCAATATAAGAAACTGATTTTTTTTACAGTTATTATTGTTTATTTTATTGGAATATGTTCAGGCTCTTATTTTGCATTTAAAAACACCGGTAATCTATTGTTTGTGCAAAAAGTAACTGTTATCCAAAATTTATTGCAAGTTGAAAAAACGGGCAATTTGGGGCCGTCAGTACGATATCTTATAAGGGATGTTTTGTTAACAGCTTCTATACTACTTTTTAAATATTCAGGAGTATTAAAAGGGGTTTGTGTTATAATACCATTTATTTTGGCAGTACAAAATTCCTGTATATATGCATCCATAATCTACAATAATAATATTTCGTTATTTAAATTAATTACGAATTATATTATGAAAGATACAACTATATCGCTATTGATTATTCTTATTACAACACAGACTATCATAGAAATAATTTCAAATAGATATGATATAAAAGCAGATATTAAAAAAATAGCATGGTACTATCTTTCAGTAATATTTGTATATGTCATAAATTTTTCAGTTAATTATATGATTTAGCAGAATAAATTTATAAGATTAATCTGTCTTTTTTGCAGGCTTTTTAAAGGAAGACAGTGGGGAAGACTTAGCGGCTTTCATAAGTGCTTCATCTGATAAATGGGTGTATATTTCGGTAGTAGATACATGTTCATGCCCTAATATTTCCTTTAAAGCAAGCATATCTGCTCCTCCGGAACGATGCATCAATGTTGCTGCAGTATGTCTTAATTTATGGGTTGAAAAGCCCATACCATCCAATCCGGCAGATTTAAGAGCTTTTTCTATTATTTGTTGCACCCCTCTGGTAGTAAGCCTTGTTTTTCTTGTCGCTGAAATAAATAAGGCTGGTTCAATAGCAGGGGATATAATAGCATTTCTCTCTTTGAGGTAATCATCTATAGCTGTAAGACAGCCTGAATTAAGATATACCGTACGTTCTTTATTGCCTTTACCGATTATTCTCAATGTATCACCGCGAATATCTTTAATATCTATACCTACAAGTTCAGATAAACGCATTCCGCAATTAAGAAATAACATTACAATACAGTAGTCACGGCTTGCAAATTTTGAATCAATGTTTGAAAGTAATTCCATACATTGTTCTAATGTAAGGTATTTAGGCAATCTTTTTTTGTTTTGAGGCAGTTCAATATTTTCACAAGGATTGATTTCCAGCTGATGAGTTTTCTGAACCATATATTTGAAGAATCCTCTTAAGCTGCTAAGTTTTCGGGCTCTTGAAGCTGCAGAATTTGCACGGATATTCATTGTAAAATATAGAAAGTCAAGAATATCACTTTGTGAAATTGTTGACAAAGCATTTAAATCGAATGATTTAACAGATTGATCATTTAACATTTCGTTGTTAATGGAACCGGAACGTTTTTGTAATATATATTTTAAAAATAATGTAAGATCAAGATAATAGGCTTCAACAGTCCTTGGTGACAAACCTTTAATAGTTTGCATATAATATAAAAATTCTTTTAAGAACTCTGGCGAGTCTGAATAATCTGAATAAATGGTTGGTTTAGAATTAGCCATAAAAAACTCCTGATTTGATAAGATAATATAATATGTGAATAAGTAACAAATATAAATAAACTTTAGAAATAATTAATACATAATAAATAATATATAAATTGTATAAAAAAATTAATGATAATTAAACAGTAATAAAAATGTAAGAATTTAGCGATTATATAGTCAAGTCGTTATTTTTAATTCCCTTTAGTTCACTAAATTTTTATTTAGTGAACTAATTTGTAGTAGTAGCTTAAGTGGTAAAGCGTTGTGTGCACGTACAACTTTGATTGGGTTTGTAGGTTCAAGGCCTACCTACTACACCATGCCTTATTTTTATTGGGCTAATTAATTATTTTTAAGGAGGTTCTTACCTATGGAAGTAAAAATTATAGGTTTTAAAGCGTACGATTTTCAGAACAGCCATGGCGAACGTGTCCAGGGTGTTTCAGTTTATGTGTGTTATCCTGAAGATGGTACAACTGGCGAAGTAGCTACAAAAATTACAATCAGCAGTCCCGACCTGTGGCAGCAGCTAAAGGATTGTGTTGTCGATGCATCTGCCCTGCCTGGTTCTATTGTTATGATGCATTTTAGCAATAAGGGTAAACTTGTTAAAGTTTCCCCATTGGCTTAAATTTTAGCCTGGGGGTGCACTACGACACACCCCCAGTTGTTCAATGTTCACAACATTAAAATGTCGTAAAATACAAAATTTCGGAGTTTGCAAATGTCTACTAATAAAACATCAAAATCCTCTGGTGCTGGTCGCACCAGGAATTACGCGACTGTGGTATATCCAGAGTCTGCACCTGATAATTGGAAGGATCTTTTAACTGAATTTTTTATTCCTGCATTTATATCACCATTACACGATCGTGACATTAATCCTGGCGGCGAGCCGAAAAAACGTCATTATCACGTTATTATTATGTTCGATAGTGTTAAGACTGTTGATCAGGCAAAAGCTGTTTTCGAAAAAATTGGTGGTGTTGGTTGTGAGGTAATCGCAAGTATCAGAGGGTATGCTCGTTATCTCTGTCACCTTGACAATCCTGAAAAAGCACAGTACGATCCTGAACAAGTTTCTTGCTTATGTGGTTCCGATTATCCTGGCACTTGTTCCCTTGTCACCGATAAATATAAAGTTATTGAAGAAATGATCGACTGGTGCTGTGAAAATAATTGCTATAGTTATGTTGCTTTAATGCTTTATTCAAAATCAGAACGTCGTGATTGGTTCCGTTCTCTTTGTGACAACAGTACTATTGTTATGAAAGAATTCCTTAAGTCTTTAAAGTGGGATATTCAGCAGCAGGAACGTAAGCAAGCATATGAAGAAAGTTTAAAAGCTTTGGATGAACGTCGCCAGGCTTGTGAAAAAATAGGAGGTTAGATAATGGAAAAATGTATTATTATCTCTCAGTCTGAGCGGATTGCTTTAAGTGTTTTGCTTACTGAGTCGATTAAAAAATTAGATGATAGATCTTTTTCTCTTTTTCGATTTAATATTGCAAATGAGACTAAAATTCATTATAGGTCTGTTCTTTCTAAGATTGAGGAGGCTTTTTATGATTAATTATCATGTTCTTTATTGCTCTGCTATTTATTCGCAGCATAAAGATTTAAAGTCTGCTTTGGTTGACTTTAAACATCTTGTTCGTAAATTTGGCATTAACGATGTAGATTTGGTTTGCATCGGTGATGATATAAAAACAATTCGTTTGATTATTTCTAAGGAGGATTTATAATGGAAACTACTGTAACAAGTGCAACTTGGATGTCAGTTATTACAGCAATTACTGATGTAATCTCTGTTGCATCTATCGTTGAAGTTCTTGCAGCTGTAACAGCAATAACAGTTACATTCGCATTTATGTGGTGGGGTGTACGTTGGGCAATTGCAAAAGTTATGGGCGCAATTCGCAAAGGCAAAGTTTAACGGAAATGGGTGGAGGGTTCTTCCCTCCCTCTTTTTTTTAGGTGATTTATGAAAATAGTAAAAAGAAAACCTGATATTAAACAGGTTGTTAAATCTTCCTTTAATATTGAAGATTTATTTGCAACTATAAAGTATAAGTATGAGTTTGATTTGTCGCATCCTGATTATTTCCGCCCATATGGAACTATTGTTTTTTGTGGACCGCAGGGTTCTGGCAAAACTCTTTCTGCTGTTGATATGGTTTGTATGCTCCTGGATGTTTATCCAGAGTGTTTGCTTGTTAGCAATGTAACTATAAATGGCTATGAAGACCGTACTTCCCCTTTTACTGGTGTTGATTGTTTTACTCGTTATAAAAACGGCGAAAAAGGGGTTATTTTCTTCATTGATGAAATACATATATTGTTCAACTCTCTTGAATCAAAGGGGGCAAATATCAATATTTTTGAGGTTGTTTCACAGCAGCGTAAACAGCGTATGTTAATTGTAGGTACTTCTCAGGTATTTAATCGTATGCAAAAACCATTTAGAGAACAGTTTCGTTTTGTTGTGCTTTGTAGAAATTTTTTCAATGTATTTCAGTTTAATCGATTAGCTGACGCTCAGGACTGCACGGTCGATGATTCTTCTGGTAAAGTTTCTTTGGGTAAAACTAAAATTCAATTTTTTTTTCATAGTCCTGGTATGTATGAACGATACGATACATCAGCTCTGATAGACCGCTCTCGGTTTAATTATGATTTTAATGTTATTTCAAAGGAGGTTTCACAATGGAATTTGTAGAACTTTATTTAGCTGTTATGGCTGTTCCAATCGGTATTGCAGCTGCTTTCAATGTTGGTAACTTAATTGTACGAAGTATGTTCGGCGCAATGTTTTCTGGTTGGTTGAGGTTTTAATATGTGCAAATTTAACAAAATTTTATTGTGCTTGGCATTTATTTTTTTGTTTAATATGCCAGTATATGCTGCTGAAAAGGAGGTAAATTCAGATGTTTTGGATGTTCAGGAAAGTAGTCAGGATTCTGAATACAATGTTGTCGTTAGTTTCCCAGATTCTCCGATTGCCGTTTACCAGGTAGAGAATCCCTATCGGGTTGAACCTATGGCAGTTTTAGGTGATGTTTATCAAGGTTCTATTTCCGATGCTATACTTAAGTATTTAACTGGTTTTATTGATTCATTTGATGATTATATTATCTATCGTTCTTCGCAATATACCTATGTAGTAATCACTGGAGAAGATTTTAGTTTAAACAATAAAGTTGTTTCAGGTTCTGGCCTGGTAACGACTTTTACAACAAATTCCGGTACCAATGCTACTTATACGCTTGATCAGAGCGAGAGAACATTTTCAGTAAATACTTCGAATTCTGCTTACGTGTACAGTAATCTTAATGGTTATTCAGATTTATTAATGGAGGTTAGATATGAAACGTTTACGTCATACGGTACTGTCATGTTGTTTATCTTTTTTGCTGTGCGTGATATTTTTAAATCTATCTTCCGTTAAAGTATCCGCAGCTCAAGTTTCTCCTGATGCTAAATCTGAATGGTTTTTGTTTCCTTTTGATGATTTAAACACAATTGATGGCACTTTTGATATTGTTTCAGGAAATTATCACGGCTCTGGTTCTTTTTCTAATACCAGATATTTAGTTTTTACTGATAACTACAATGGTGGTATTTTCCCTGCCGTTATTCAGGGACATAGATATTTATATTATTTTACATATACTGCTTTAGGTGAGTTTGACTATAACCGTACTATTATCCGTCCTGATTCAGACGATACTGATTTCAATTATTATTTATATCCTGATACTTTAGGAACTTTAATCAGTTATAGTAATACTTATGTTCAAGACACAACCACTATAACAGGTATTGTTGATTTTGTAAGTGATAAAACTTTGCAATTTTCTACTGGCTCTCGTCTTTTGGTTGAATTAAAAGCTCCTCTTTCTACTTCTGGTCGTCAAGATTGGGCTTTTTATTTATTAGATATTACAGAATCTTCTGAGTCTGAAGTAAATCAAATTGTTGCTGCTATTCAAGACCAAACTGGACAAATTAAAGATAAAATTGATGAGGTTTTAACTCCAGAGGGTGACAACAACTTAGGTGACTACGTTGATCAGATCACAGACCAGGTTGATGATAATCTCGGTGCATTAGGATTTGCACACGATACAGTTGAAAATTTTATAGGTTTATTCAACGAAGAGCCTCCAGCTCCAGTTATTTCTGTTCCTCCTTTAAAAATGAAAATAAACGGTGTTGAACATCAATTTTTTAATGGTTATGAATACGATATCAGGACTTTAGAATCTGGACCACTTAATTTTTTAATTGAAGCGGTTAGATTTTCTTGCTCCGCTGTTCTCTGGTGGGCATTTCTTGCTTATTGTTTAGATGAATTTGAAAATTTATTCAGGAGGTATTAAATGTTTGATTTTTTGATTGGTTTTATAGGAAATCTTCTTTCCTGGGTTGTTGATTTAATTTTTTCTGTTGTCCACTTCCCTGACCCACCTCCAGGACTTGTTGCTTCAGTTAATCAGATGTTTGATATTATCCGCTCTGGTTTAGGTTTTGTTGACTTTTTTTTACCGCTTTCCACTATAGCTGCAGTTCTGTCTGCTTGGTTTGCTGTTTGGTCTGTTTTGCATGCTTATCACTTGCTAATGTGGATTTTGAGAAAGTTTCCGTTTCTTGGCATCGAATAAGAGGGGCCCCGCAATCTGCGGGGCCTCTTCGTGCTTGGATATTCTGTTTCCCCTTATTCCCTTATTAGCTAAGGCGCGCCCTCGCGCCGTGTAGCCGCTTTGTATTCCTACAATGTAATTTTTTCAGGGTATCAGGTTTAGCGAATCATCAAATTAGTCAATTTCTAAAGTACTTTCGCATATTTGGTGTGTCGCACAGTTTCTTAAACCATTTTTCATTATTTTTCCGACAGTACAACATAAATTCTGCATAATTTGTTATTTTGTTTTTTTTGATGTATTTTATTATTTCTTCTCCAACAGCAAAACTTTCCCATCTGTCCATTATTGACACCATCCATTTTATGGGTTATAACTAAATTAGTTCATACACTTTTTATTTAGTGAACTAATTTCAATGAAATTATAGCACATCCCTTTTAAAAATTCAATAAAAAAACAGCTTCTTTATGAAGCTGTTTTGCCTATTTTTTTCTTGTCCTTAGAACTATACTTATTGTACTTATAAGTAAATCGACTGATAAGTAAAGAACAGATGGCCATACAGATAGCCAAAAAATATCAGCTGTAGAAATACTGTATTTATTTGTATGCTGCCTACAGTTTATTATCAGTTCATTAAAATACATAGTTGAGTTCTGATAATACATCTTTACCTGTTTTGTCCCCTCTGGGAAATCATAAATCAGATACTTCTCAAACTGTTTCGGAATCATTGAGTTTTCTTCTTCAAATACATAATCACCGGTAGTATTGTAATATGCTTTGAATTCTCTCAATCCATATGAATATGCACAGTCCATATAAAGTGTATCTATATCACCATTATAAACAAGCTGCGCATTATCACCTTTGCCTTTGAAGGTGAGGTCATCTATAACTTCACAGTCTATCAATTCAAACTCATGTACAGTAACGTTTTTTTCTGTATAAACTCCGGAAGAATATAGTTTTTCAACCTTTCTTCCCTCTTTTATCCGGCTGAATAAAAATATAATTATCGCCACAATATAAAATGCTGCATAAAGAATCCTTTGCTTTTTATTCCAGAAGGTAATCACTTTATTTATCATATCAATACACCACCCTCTGTAAAGGGATTTCAGAATCAATCACTTTATAAAGGGCGTCTCTTTCCATTCCGCCTTCAAAAAGCGAGCCATAACTTACCTCGAAATCCCGGTCATATTCGTTACAGACATATACATAATCAAAATAATTTTTCAGTATATCAATGAATTCCGTCTCTGTCGCATAATTGAAATATGTTTCTCCGCCTGTGTAAACATCTGGGTTTCTAAAGTTAACTGAAAAATCTATATCTGTTCCACGGGTATCCTTGTTGCAATATACGCCGTCAAGATAGTATATATGGCTGTATAATATATCATCATATCTGCTCATCCATACCAGCAGTACCCTGTCTTCATTTTCCAGGGTTTTGTTTATATTCTCCAACTTTTTCTCAAGTTGTCTGTAATGATGATACTGAGCATCTGTGGCATTAATAATTGTTCTGTCTGTTCCGATTTCATTTAAATACCACAGAGAAAACGCAAAAATGCTGAATACAATAATCTTCTTCAGCAAGGTTTTGTCTTTGGGAAAAATCAAAACAATAGCCAAAATAACATACAGCCATCCATAGTAATAACTAATCATATACCTTGGATACTCTACCATTTGGTCATTGTAGAACTGCATCTGATATGCAATACACATGTTATATACAAAACACGCAATAGTGAGCCCTATTGATGTAAGTACAAGTGGTATTCTGTACTTTTTATCTGCAAGAAACGCTGTTACTATACCTGCTGCCAGCAACAGCACTATGAGATACTTGTCTTTTAAATAAACCAGCTCTTCAAACTCAGAGAAATACCATTTCATTTCTTCCATTATTTCTTTGTATCTTTCTGTTTGCAGACCAGAAAGAATAATTGATATACGGGAAGGATTTTTCTTTGGCTGAATCAGTAACTCTTCAGATTCAAGTGGTGTGATGCGTATTGTTCTTTCAACTGACGCCTGTTTCAGTTGATATTCGGATTTGGTTATTGGTATATCATAGTGGTCGAGATGCATATTCCAGGCAAGGTATGACATTACCGGAACTACAAGTGCCATTAACAATGTTACTACTAACTTCCCTGCTTTTTTCAGATTGAATTTACCAATGAAGAATTCAAATACAAATATCACGCAAAAAGCAAGCAGCACAAAGAATATGCCGTTCTTTTTTACAGTTACAAGATATATTGACGGTAATACATACCAGAACTTATTCGTATTGTAAAAATAGATAACAAATATTGCCAGAAATACTACTGCTACATTGAAATCCACCATTGATGTGCCATAGGCATATGATATCGATGAATATCCGACTTTATCAATAGTGTGATAGTTCTGCAAGAATGGCAGCATTACAAAGGCAAAGTATGTACCTATAGACAAAGCTCTGTTTTTGGTCTTTACCTCTACTAATTTAGCTGCTGCGCTGAATACTGCAAAAAACAGTATTGCATAGGATGTCAAAAGAATAATTTCACTGAAATTATCTGTAAAGAAACTGAACAGATAATTAAGCAACGCATTGCCTGCAGGGTAATTTCTGTCGTGTGAGTTAGGGGTAATTCCTATGGAATATAACCTGTTAAACAGTTTTACACTTTTGGCAGATGGTCCCCATATTCTGATTTCATCCCAATAGTAGAGTGTAACATTTTTCGCCTTGAGAATACCGAAGTAAATAAATGTTGATGCCAGGTTGAGTACTGTGTGAACATTGCAGTATTTGACTGCATCTTTCAGTAAATATTTCCCTTTTGTTTTTTTCAAATAGAAAATGAACAGCGCTATCAAGCCTGCAAAGCATACTGTCATTGCAGGCTTAAGCTTATCTACAAGCGAACCGAAATAGATGAAGTCCAATGAAAACATCAATACGATTAAATATGAAATTGTACTTTCTATTCTGAACAGTCGACTGAATGAAAATGCACCGATATTCAGAAATATTATAGGAATAAGTATTTCCATATTTACCTCACTGGTATATTTTATTTAAGTAAATCCGGATTTCTTTTTCTTATTATGTTCAATGCAGCCTGAAGAGCCGCATCACTTTCGCCTGCTTCTAGTACAGCTTGCAATTTCTGGGCTTCTGTGCGTTGGGCAGATTCTCTCTCTTTTCTTTTTCTTTCTTTCCAGTCTGCTGCTAGTTTTTCTATTTCTTCCTTACTCTGTGGCAGATTCTTTGTCTGCAGGAACTCTTCATATGCATCAAGGTACAAATCTTTTTCATCTGTAAAGGCTATCTGCTTGCCATGGTCAAGCCAGAGGATTTTATTACACATTTCGCGTACTTGGCTTACCGAATGAGAAACAAGAATGCCCGTAACGCCATTCGAAAGTATTTCTTTCATTTTGTTACCACTTTTTTTGCGGAAAGCGCCATCACCAACAGACAAAACTTCGTCCAGGATAATAATATCCGGATTTACAAGACAGGCTATGGAAAAAGCCAGACGGCTTTTCATACCGCTTGAAAGCTGTTTAAAAGGTCTGTCCTGAAAGTCTTTCAGTTCAGCAAAATCGATGATATGGTCATACATTTTGTCCATAAAATCTCTCGTATACCCCAGCATAGCGCCACGAAGATAGGTGTTTTCCCTTACTGTCAGTTCGCCGTCAAATCCACTGGTAAGTTCCAGCAAGGCTGCTATGCTGCCGTTTATCTCCATATTGCCTTCTGTAGGCACCATAATGCCTGAAACAGCTTTAAGCAATGTGGATTTACCTGCACCGTTTGTGCCGATAATACCCAGCATATCACCTTTTTCCAGTTCAAAGGTAACATGCCTGTCCGCCCAGAATTCTGTAACCTTATAGTTGCCTTTCAGTCTGCGCATTACATATTCTTTCAGACCGATATCTTTAAAATCTCCTGTTATGTATCGGATAGAAACATTATTTGCTTTAATAATTGCCATTTCTTTCTACCTCCTACACATAATAAAGGAATTTGTGGTTGTAGTGTTTGTATACCCATGCTCCGATTGCAAGTACCACCAATGCATAGAATGCGCACAACGCGTGAAACGCCAAAGACGGAATATTGCCATCCAGTACAACAACACGGAAATATTTAATGTAACAGTAAACAGGGTTACAAAGAATCAGTTTCTGAAACCATGGAGCCATTGTGTCAACTGTGTAAAAAATCGCTGACATATACATAAGAAGTAATGTAAATATATCATAAAGATAACTGATATCGCGGAAAAACACAAACAACGCTGACAGCACAAGACCCACACCTATATTAAACACCACAAGACAGCATATCGGATATATCAGCGCAAGGAAATGCAGGCCGAAATCCACACCATCTATAAGGGCAAACAGAAAGAAAATACACAGCGTAAGCCCAAAGTTTATCAGACTGGACACATTTTTGGACAGCAGAAACATATATTTAGGCACATTTACTTTACTGAAGATGCCGCGGTTGGCCATAAGAGAGTTCATACCACCGCTGGTTGATTCTTTGAAATATGCATACACCAGGTTGCCGCAGAACAGATATATGGTGTAATGATCCATATTGCGGCCAAAAAACTGTTTGAACACTATACTCATTACCAGCAACTGAAGCAGAGGTGAAAGCAAGCTCCACCCCATGCCCAACACAGTTCTTTTATATTTTTGTTTAAAGTCTCTTTTTACCAGTTCTTCGAAAAGGAACTGGTGTTTTTTTATTTTATTAATCAATATAAACCCTTCCAATCAAATTAAGAATTGTTTTATGCAATTTATTCCAAAGTGGATTTACTGTTCGGTTAAACATCTCAGCTATAACTATAGTTATAATAAAGCAAACCACGAAATAAATATAAATATTATTTGTAATTGCTGTTCCTTTAAATAGTTGCATAGGTATTCTCTGTAAAATATACAAACTAAACAAACTCCTGCCCAGATATGCAAACAGTTTATTTGAAATTTTTACTTTTGCAGTAAATAACACAACAAGAAGAGCAAATAATACCGCAGTCAACTGATAAATGTTGTCATTGTTATTCCAGTATTTGTGTGAAACAACAAATCCAAAGCACAGACATAAATATACTATGTAAAATGTTTTATCTGACACAAAAATCTCTTTTTCAATTTTAGGTCTGTAAGCAGAATAAATCATTCCGGCAACATAACAGTAAACGGTATTGTACCAGTAACCATCCTTATATAATGCCATCGTTGCAGAAAACAGCACTGACAACACTGCTACCATACACAGACAATAATTGATATGCGTTCTATAGTCAAAAGCAGAAAATGCAAGATATGTAAACAGATAAAGGAACAAAACAGCAAAAATATACCAGTTGCTGTTACCTATGCTATCCCATCCTAAAAAAGTAAGTAGCATTTTTTTCACTGAATAGTTGTGATTTTGGTACAGAGAAAGCAGATAAAAAAGCAATACGGCAATATCAAAATCAAACAGCACTTTTAGAATTCTTTTGTGTGGCAGTTCCTTTACATAATTATAGCCCTTGCTTTTTATAGATTCACAGATTCCATATCCGGAATAAAACAGAAAGGGTGCTACAATCAATTGTCCGTGATAAGATCGTAAAAACATATAGAACTGATTATGAATATCATTAGTAGGAATATATTGTACAAAGTGTGTAAAAAACACCATCATCAAAAAAATCCCTTTTATTGGTTCTATGCTGTTTTTAGAAATATAGTCTTCGTTGATTCCAGCAAAATTAAATTTCATACTGAATAATATGATCAGACAAAGTATTATGAGCAAATACGTCATTTTTCTATCCCTCTGATTGCTTCATAAACGCGCTGACAGTTATTCTTATCATTGTATGCAAAGAATTTATTTATGCGGTCATTGTATATGTCTTTAAGTTTGCAATCGTTTTCCATATACTCTATTAATCTGTTGATCATATCTTCTGAGGTGTATTCCACTTCACCGAAGCCATCTCTTTCGTGTTCGAAATAGCCTTTTTTCTGTGTATGTCCACCGGAGTAAAACTCGTCTTTATCAGCATGATAATAAAGCACAGGTTTTCGTAAATAGGCCATATCAAACATAACAGAAGAATAGTCAGTTACAACCATACTGGATTTCGCAAAAATATCTTTATAGGCCACATCGGAAGAAACAATTTCAACAGATTCATCAAAAAGCATTTTATCAACAGTATCTCTCATATTAGGATGTACTACCCATTGAATTGTATAATCATTTTTTCTGGCTGCTTCAATCAAATCCTGATTATTAAGCAATTCCATATACATTTTAAAATAAGAGCTTTTATTAAAACTATCTTTAACTCTTCTGTTTCCAGAACCATCTCCCCAGTCTTCAACTAGATATGCACGCCATGTAGGCATAAATGTAATTTTCTTCTCTTTTTTGTCTTCTAACAAATCATATCTTGGAAGACCGGTCAGACAAACTTCTTTATTTTCGTAAAGGTATCTTTCACCGCGTATAGATTCATATTCAGACAGGGCAGATGTAACGAATACATCTGCATTGATTTTTAATCTGTTATACCAGTCAGAGATGTCATTATTAATTATACCATGCTGTAAAAAAACAAATTTTTTGTCCGCAAGTATATCCTGGTAATAAACTGACTGATTTCTGAATGGATTTACAACAAAATCATCTGCATGGGCTGAAACAATTACGTCTGATAAAAGGTGTAACATTTTATGTTTCCATGAATATGGTTCAACCACTTTACCAAACTTGTTCAGACGGTCATAGTCATCAGATGTTTTAAACAACAGGAAATAAGAGTCTACATCTTTTTTGTCCATCATATATCTGAAGAAAGCCTCACCATTATCGCCGGCTTTTGTGTATCTGTCAGAAATAAGCCATATTTCCTTTTTCTTAAATCTGGCCAATACTGGCATAATACTTCTTGTGATAAAGGCTTTTAAAGATGCAGGATTTTTTTTGTCTGCGAACAGAGATTTCATCAATTTTTTATTCTTGTTTGATTTTACGCGATCATCAGCTTTAACAATTGAAACCCAATGTCTTTCTGCGTATACGATATAATCTTTTGCTGAATAAAAAATATTTTTATTTTTGTTTGTTATAGGGGAAGTGTGCTTATAATCAATATTTGACAAATCAACACATTTATCATCTACCATCAAAGCAAATTTAACACATGCGTCTTTGTCAATATCATTTAAATTTATTGCTATTGAAAAAGCCCTTTTATTCAAAATATCTGTATCAAGTACCTGTTCCTCTGTTTCAAAAGGCAACCATTCAGCAGGATAAAAGATATCTTTAATTTTATAGCCAATGTTATACGCATAACCCGTTCTTGGTAATGTTGCCAGCCCTTCTATCTTTAATGTATTGTCTTTTATCGAAACAATATTTACTTCCAATAACGCTGATGATAGTTTGCCAACAATACAGTCGTTAAACCCTACCAAAATATCGCCATTGTAGTTCACTAACTGTGCTTTCTGTGCATTGTACTTATATAAAAGCAGGAACAGCCTTTGTTCAAAATAAATGTATGGCTCCGAAACCAACATATCATCGTCAATTTCCTGTATTGACAGTCTTAAGAGTTCTTTATATTTTTCAAACTCACTTTCTGTCAATATATTTCTCTGCACTATGTTGTTACTGTCTTTTCTGAATCTCCACTGAGTTTCAGAAGCGAAAACATATTTTACATAATCTGGTATATATCCAAGCTCATTTTTATAATAATCAAGTACCCAGAATTGCAGATTATAAAAATAGTCAAAATACCAACTCTTTTTGCCATGCGCTGTAGCTATGAGACTTGCCCCACCTACCGAACGTCGTCTGTACCAATAACATGTATCTGATACAACACCAAGTGTCATTTTTTTGATTAAATGAGTGTAGATAACTTTGATATCTTCGCCACATGGTAATGTAGGGTCAAATTCTATTTTATCTCTTAATTCTCCAGAAAAAAGGCTGGCATTAACAAACATTAAAGTATGATTGGGCTCTTTTTGTAAATCAATAACTCGGCTTCCGTTGTTGAATTTGTTGTTTTGCCAATGGGGGCCTGTCATTGCATCAAAAAACTGCAGAGGAATAGTTACGATGTCAGTTTCATCTTCGTGAGCTATGAAAAAATTATACATTTTTTCAAATGCATCAGTTTCCATTATGTCATCTGAATCCATGAAATTCAAAAATCTGCCTTCGGCATATTTCAAACCTTCATTACGTGCAGATGCAACCCCGCCATTGACTTTATGAACTACAAAAATATTATCTGGGTAGTTATTCGCATATTCGTCACATATGGCGGGACTTTCATCAGAAGATCCATCATCAACTAAAATAATCTGAATATTTTCTATTCCAATAGTCTGATTTATAAGACTATCAACAGCTTCTTTTAAAAATGGTCCCGCATTATATACCGCCATAATAACCGAAATTTTATATTCCATTTTTAACACTCTCCTTAATCCTGTAACTATTTAAATTAGCAAGTTTTTCAACAAGCAATTTTGGCATTTTCATATTTACAAGTATTTTTAAAACCCTGAACTTCAGCTTCTTCATTTTAGAATAATTTTCGCATTTATAAAAACAGCTTTCGTACGGTTTTAATTTATGCATAAAATCTTTGGTTATTGTTTTCTCTCCGTCCAGATATGATTTATAAACCACGTTAAACAGATTATTGTATAATTTTGCTTTTGCCAGTTCTTTCAGCTGATGGTCTGCCCGCAATAAATCAATAATCTGCTTTTTGGCTTCTAACGCCGAATACCATTTATTATAGCGTCCCTTGCCGCGTATGGCGCTGCCCGAGCTTTGTCTCCAATGGTAAAACGGCCTGTTGTCCAGATACACTGCTTTACTCTGCAATAAAAGCTTTATAAGCCACAGCTCATCTTCTGCAATTGTATATTTTTCAAAATATACACCCGACTGCTTCACAAAATCTGCTTTGAAGCATTTGTTCCACACTGCAGTAAAGTATCCATGACCAAAATCAATAAGACATTGATATATTGCCGCTTTGCCATCTACTTCTCCGGTTTTGACCGGTGAATGTATAACAGGTGTTAGACCTGTAGACTCTTCATAGTTTTCCCAATAACCGCAAAAAACTGCATCTGCATCATTATTTTCAAAATCTTTCACAATGCATTCCACCATGTCTGTGTCCACCCAGTCGTCCGGGTCAACAAACATGATATATTCACCGCTGGAGTTATCTATGCCAATATTTCTGGCACTGCTTACACCGCCATTTGCTTTATGTACAACCAGTACTCTATCATCCTGTTGTGCAAATTTATCACACAACAATCCACTGCTATCTGTAGAACCATCATTCACTAAAATAATCTCCAGATTATTATAGGTCTGATTTAACAATGACTGTATGCATACTTCAATATACTGTTCCACATTGAATACAGGGATTACAACAGAAACTTTTTTTCTAACCATTTTTCTTTTTAACCTAAATATCTATATTTCAAATTCAGACTGCGCCTGTAATATACTGTCAAACGCACTCTGCACTGTTTTTTTCTTTTCTTCAAAATCAACAATATCTATTGCATCATTAAAACATATTATTTTATATTTCTGTCCGGTTATATCCCGGCACATACCCCGTATTGTGTCTTCGCCTTCATACATAGCACCTATTTTTGGGGTGCGTGGAATGAAATTGCCTGTTGCATACTGCCAGAACTGCATAAGCCACTGATTTACATCTGTTGTGGTTCTAAAGCGATGCATACAGGTGTCTTCCATAATATCCGGAACCTTACTCCACACTTCTTTGAATGTCGATTTCAGATAGGAAACAGGCATATGTGTTATCATGAAACCTACAAAATCTGAATAAGGCATCATAAGCAAAGTGCGTATAAGCAGCTTTCCATATTTGGGGCTGAACCATTTTGAAAAATTAGCTTTCACAACTGAATTTTTATCAAAAAACTCATTAATAACATACATATTGTTTATTTCAGCCCTGATACCATTCTGCTTCATCTGTACAGGATTTATGACGGCACAGTCACAAGGCAGATTATTTACAAAAAAATCTTCTTCATTTACATTGGAAACAAGGTACATATCATCATTAAAGTATACAAAGTTTTCACTCAGTTCTTCTATTCTGTGAAAATTCAGTTCAATTGTATGTGAACTAAAAGTAGGCAAGTATTCCTGTGGTATAAAATCCGAATGTTTAACCACCTTTATTTTAGGATGGTTAATATTCAGCCACCGGGGAATATGTCCTTCCGTGACAAAAAACACCCTATTTACCCATGGTGCAAATTTTTCCACTCCCCTGAACCAGTATTTCAGCAGTTCCCAGTCACGATATCTGCTTGCTCCGTCATTCCACTTGGCCAGTCTTTTTTCAGAGTTTTCCTGTTCGTATTTTCTTTTTGATTTCAGCCAGTTTTCATCACTGCCATCAACCCATGTTATAACAAAATCAATTTTATTTTTCATATTCAACCAATATATTCTATCTTCGGATTGAAAAACAACCCTCTGATGAAACATTTTAAAATTACTCCGCATCTTGCTATGCGACGATTTTCTGCTTTAAACAAAATTTTTAATATGTTGAATACACACTTCGCTGTATAATAGTAAAAACCTTTTAATCCTTCTTTTCGATACAGATAATTTTCATTTCTGAAAGCATAGTTATATCTGTTTATTCTTTCAGATACATCTGTGGCAATGTTACTACCGGTATTCTCTTTCATAGCATGAATCACAGCGCTATCTTCCACCAGATATGACGGCATATCCATGCGAACAGCAATTCTTCTGGTGTATTCAATATCGTCACCCCAGATAAAGAATTCTTTAATCGGCAGACCTGCCTTTCTGATTGTTGATGCCGGAAACAGCAATGACACAAAAGTTGCCTGTGTCACGGCCTGCAAGCCTTTTTTTCGGTAATAATCGCCGGAAACTGTTGTTTTTTTGAATTTCTGCCTGTTCATTTTACATTCTGTGCCGTCTGTCCACAACACAACGCTGGACAGATAGCCATAGTTTTCAGGACCACCAAGTATTTTGTCTGCATTCATTAATTTTTCAAGGGCATCAGTATTTGGAATACAGTCATCATCCATAACCCACACATAGTCATAGCCAGCTTCTACCGCTTTGCGCATACCGTAGTTAAACCCACCAGCGCCGCCTATATTTTCTCCTGTGTTGTAATAGATAATGTTGTCTTTTGATTGGCTGTATGACATTATCCATTCTTCTGTGTTATCTGTTGATGCATTGTTTACTATCAAAATATCGCAGGAATATGTCTGGTTTTCGATAGCTGAAATACATTTTTTCAGCATTTCAAGACGGTTGTATGTTACAACCACCGCAACTACATTATTCAGTTGTAACACCTCCCTATTTACCTATAAACTTTCTTTTCAGAAAATTCGTAATCTTTTTAGGCCAGTTCTGGCCTTCCATATTTATAACTGGCAGTTCTGTGTAGGCGATATTGTTTGTAAGCAGCCACACATCAAGCAGACGTTCGGACACAAAGCCGAATACGCGCTGGTCATTTGCAGAATATAATGAAATATCCAGTACTTCTTCCAGTCTGAATAGTACATCAAACAACCACTCCAGGTATCTGTCCAATATATCTTTTTTCATAATAAACATATTGAATCTGTGTCCTGACGTGCTTTTCATAACCCTATCCCAGGCCGGAATATATTCAGGGTAAACTTTCTGCAGTATTTCCAGTGTTTTATCCAGGTCCTGCTTGTTATGGGCGTGTACATACTGATCATACGTTGATTCAATAAAGTAGTCCCTTTTTTTCGGCAGGATTACATCACATTTTTTAAGCAATTGTTCTGCTTTTCTTTTTGTAAGTACGCTTTGCCATTTATCACCATTACCACCTTTAAAATGTCTACGGTAATGGGCAAGGCCCAGATATTCATAATCAAGGTTTTTCCAGGCCCAATAGAGTGCAGTAAGTTCACAGTAGTTTCTGTTTTTGCTGCTTATGTTATCTCCTGTGTTATCTCCGATATATTCCATCAGAGGTGTGCCAATCCATGTACTGTTCAGTGCGCGACCTACATGAACAGGCAGATAAATTTCGTCTGATGGCATCTGGTACCGTTTATGTGTAGCAATAATTATTTTTAAATCTGATTTATTTATGTTCATTGTTATTTATATCTATTACTTCACTGTTCAAAAATCCACCAAATACTGTTTTCCACAGAATTTTGATATCCAG